>DVHP01000091.1 GCA_018711945.1 Candidatus Ventrenecus avicola | reverse complement strand
ATTTAAAGCACAAAATGGAAATAATGGAGAAGGAGCTCGCAAGTCTGGAAAAAGTGGAGAAGATCTTTATATTAAAGTACCAATTGGAACAATAATAAAAGATGCTGAGACAGGAGAAGTTTTAGCAGATTTATCTGAAAAGGGACAAAAAGAATTAATCCTTCATGGTGGCAAAGGAGGAAAAGGAAACTCTCATTTTGCAACATCTACAAGACAAGCTCCAAGATTTGCTGGTGGTGGAGAAGAAGGAGAAGAAAGAGAACTAATACTAGAGCTAAAACTTTTAGCAGATGTTGGATTAATAGGTTTCCCAAGTGTAGGTAAATCTACCATATTATCAGTAGTAACAGCTGCGAGACCTAAAATTGCAGATTATCATTTTACAACACTAGAACCAAACTTAGGAGTTGTAAAACCAGAGTATGGAGATAGTTTTGTAATTGCAGACATTCCAGGTCTTATTGAAGGAGCAAGTGCTGGAGCAGGTCTTGGTACTCAATTCTTAAGACATATAGAAAGAACAAGATTATTATTACACGTAATTGATGTTTCTGCATCAGAAGGAAGAGACCCAGTAGAAGACTTTTATGTGATAAATAAAGAACTAAAAGAATATAGCCCAAAACTTGCCCAAAGAAAGCAAATAATAGTAGCTAACAAAATAGATAGTATGCAAGATTCAACTTTATATGAAAAACTAGAAAAACTTGCAAAAGAAAAAAATATGGAAATATATAAAATATCTGCTGCAACTGGACAAGGAATAAAAGAATTAATGAGAGAAGTTTCTAAAATCTTAAAAACACTTCCTAAAGAACTTTTAGTAGAAAAAACAGAAACTGAAAAGGTATACAAATTAAAAGAAGTAGAACCTTTTACAATAACAAAAGAAAAAGATATGTATGTAGTAGACGGTCCAGCCATAAGAGAATTAATGAGAAAAGTAAATATGGAAGATAATGAATCATTATATTATTTCCAGAAAAAACTTAATGAATTAGGTGTAAATCAAAAACTTAAAGAAGCTGGAGTAAAAGAAGGAGACACAGTAAAAGTATATGACTATTTACTAGAATGGGAAGACTAACTCTTTTTTATACATTTTATTCTATAGAAATTTATGTATTTTTTCGAATTTTATCGCTTCTTGCTGGAGCTTACGCTCCAAACTATTCAAAAAATTTTATAAATTTGACCAAAATAATTGATTTTTATTATTGAGTATGCTAAAATGAATGAGTTAATATAAGTAGCAAGAAGGAGAGTTATAAAATGCAAATATTAAGATACGTTTTAATAGCCTTATATATTTTAAATTGTTTAGCTGTAATAATAATTACTATGATGCAAAATAAAGATGATAATGGAGCTTCTGGAACTATAGTAGGATCTTCTACAAACAACTTTTATGAGAAAAATAAAAGTAGAACACGTGAAGGAAAACTTAAGAAGTGGACTATGATTCTAGGAATCACATTCATGATATTAACAATAGCACTTGGAATAGTATATGTTATATAGATAAATTTTAAAAAATTATAGGGCGGCAGATTTTTCTGTCGCCTTTAAAGTATATAAAAAAAGAGGTGAAAAAATGAGTAAAAAGAAGAAACAAATTAATTTGGAAGATATTTTAAAAGATGAAAATTATAAAATAGGTACTTTTAGAAGAAAGGAAAAAGGTTTTGGCTTTGTAAATATAGGAGATGACGATAATGAAATATTTATTGGACCAAAACATACAAATAAAGCAATAGATGGAGATAAAGTTTTAATTAAACTTCTAGAAGAATGTATTGTAGATTCAAAACATAGTAGAGAAGGAAAAATAATCAAGATTTTAGAACATAATAATGATACAATAGTTGGTACATTTAAGAAAAGCAAGAACTTTGGATTTGTTGTACCAGATGATCAAAATATAAGTGACGATATCTATATACCAAAAAGAAAAGCTTCTGGAATAAAAAATAATCAAAAAGTAGTTGTAAAAATAGATAAATATGCAGATAGTAAAAACAAAGCTGAAGGAACAATTGTGGAAATATTGGGGAATATTAATGAAGCAGGGGTAGATATGCTTTCATTAATAAAAGAATATAAACTTCCAAACGAATTTCCACTAACAGTATTGGAAGAGGTTGCAAATATTCCTGAAGAGATTACAGAAAATGGTATAAAAAATAGAGTAGATTTAAGAAATGAAGAAATTTTTACTATTGATGGAGAAGATGCTAAAGATTTAGATGATGCAGTAAATGTTATAAAAAATGATGATGGAACATTTACTTTAGGAGTACACATCGCAGATGTAAGTTACTATGTAAAATCAGGTTCAAAAATAGATAAAGAAGCTATAAAAAGAGGAACTAGTATTTACATGATGGATAGAGTTATTCCAATGCTTCCTAAAGAACTTTCAAACGGAATATGTAGTTTAAACGAAAATCAAGATAGATTTACTATATCAGTAATTATGAAAGTAGATAAAAAAGGACAAGTAATAGATTCTGACATTTTTAAGTCTGTTATAAAAACCACAAAAAGAATGAATTATCACGATGTAGATGATTTATTTAAATATGCAGATATTCAAAATTCTGTAATATCAAGCAACGATATGGAAAAGGAACAATTAAATAGAATAACAACTGTTGCAGAAAAATATAAAGATTATATTTCTCATTTCTTAAGAATGAGAGAGCTAAAAAATTTGCTAAAGCAAAGAAGAGATAAAAATGGTAGCTTAAATTTAGATATACCAGAAAGCAAAATTTTATTAGACGAAAATGGAATTGCAATTGATGTTAAAAAATATGATTATTTAGAATCTAATGAAGTTATAGAACAATTTATGCTAACTGCAAATGAAACAGTCGCAGAAAAGTTTTATTGGATTCAAGCTCCTTTTATATATAGAGTACATGAGATTCCTGATTTAGATAAGATAGATGAATTAAATAAATTTTTATTTAATTTAGGCTACAAAATTAAGGGAATAAAGAAAAATGATAAAGATAGTGTTCATCCAAAGGCTTTTTCAGAAGTCTTAGAAAAAGTAAAAGGAAAACCAGAAGAAAAAGTTGTATCAAATTTAATCTTAAGAACATTAAAAGTTGCAAGATATGAAAGTGAAAATAAAGGTCACTTTGGAATTGCAAGTAAGTGCTATTGCCATTTTACATCTCCTATAAGAAGATATCCGGATTTATTTATACATAGAGTAATTTCATCTTATTTAAAACATGATTATAATATAAATGATGAATTAAAAGCAAAATACCAAAAAGAAGCAGTTCAATATGCAGAAAGTTCATCTGAAAGGGAGAAAATAGCTCAAAAAGTAGAAAGAGATGCTGAAAGTATTAAAAAAGCAGAATTTATGCAAAGTAAAATAGGAAAAATTTATACTGGTATAATATCAAATATAACTCAATTTGGTATGTTTGTAGAATTGGACAATACAGTAGAAGGACTAGTTAGATTTGAAGATATGGGAAATGAATATTATATATATGACGAAGAAAGAAAAACTTTGGTTGGAGAAAAGAAAAAAATAGTATATAAAATTGGACAAGAAGTTACCATTAAAGTAAAAAATGCTGACAAACTAACTAGAAAAATTGATTTTGAACTAATAACTGATAATAAATAGAATTTGAAAAATTATGTAAAATATGGTATAATAATTAGGTACGCATTTTAATCCTTGTAAGACCAGGAGGAGGTAACTAATGGTCAATTTTGATGGATGGCGGGAAGTAAACTTCTCAACGCCAGAAGATGGAAAAATGGTTTGGCTAAAGCCAAACTTCGAGCTTCCAGTAAGAAAAACAAAATGGCGCTTGGCATGGTATGGGAAATTCCCACATTTTGTTAAGGAGCAAGAAAATTCGTCATGGAAACCAATAAAAGAGTTTTTTAAAGATAGACAAGACAAATTGCTGTATAGACGTTCAGATTGTAGCCAAGGAAGCCTAGAAAATTGCTATGTAGTAAAGGCAATTAAGGGCGATAATACTTTCATGGGACATGTGGTAAGCATGGTTCTAGGGCAAAGTATTGTAGCAATGTCTGAAGAAGACGAAATAATTTGGTTACATGATTTGGCATCTCCGCGTAATTTTCCGTACGAGGTTGTAAAAACCAGGACGGGATGGAGTTTAAAAGAAGATAGCAACGAAAATGTAAAGTTGCTGTACAACTCTCACTATCTGATGATGATAGTGAAGAGTGGTTGTTCAACTAATGTTTACTTTTATAGGACACCGTGTACGAATTAAAAAACGATAGGAAAAATTTCAGAGCAATTTAACAAGGAGGTTGTGCCTGGGCTAGCTTTATAGCTAGCCCACTATCAATTTCGCCCATTAGGGACGCCCTTTTTTGGGCGAAAAATGTGAAAGTTATATAATTTATTATTAATAAAATACATTTCGCCCAAAAAAGGGCGTCCCT
>DVHP01000090.1 GCA_018711945.1 Candidatus Ventrenecus avicola | reverse complement strand
ACGCATGCATTCATGGGTTCAAATCCCGTACGGGTCACCAATTAGTTTATACTCTTACAGACTTTGGTTTGTAAGTTTTTTTTATTCTATTTTACGTTATCAAAAAACCCTAGTCTTTTTGCGTTGCTAGGGTTTTTTGATATTTTATGGTTTGAATATTTAGATAGATCGTCCAAAGAATTTGAGCAAATAACAAAACAATATAAATACCATCAGAAAAATCGAAAAAAGCATTGAGCAAAAAACTTCCGATTCCAACAAATAATCCAAAGATAAGCAAATATTTTGATTCTGCTGGAGAATGATTTTTCATAGGAGCGAGCACTATAGAGGCAAAAAAGAAATGACTATTTAATAAAGCAAGCAATAAATTTTCATGAGTAACAAACAAAACATACGCCGTTTCTAGCAACAAGAAACTTCCTAAAATATATATTGGCAATTCTCTTTTATAATAATAATCACTACAAAATACAGCATAACAAACGAGGATTAAAAAAATACTAGTCGTCCCATAAGCCCCGACACCACGACCAAAAAAAGCATCAGTAATTCCGTATAAATACGGATAACTTGTTTCAATAACATTTTGATAATCGATAGAAAAAACAAATTCACTCAAAACCATAGACAATACTTTTATAAAACATAATAACGAAATAGTAGAAAGTTTCTTTTGCCAAAGGTTTTTAAGCCCAAAATAAAGAATTACTAAAACTACAAAACACCAAATAGGAAATCTAACTGGCATAAATAAAGCAAGCAAAACTCCTTCAATCGCATATTCCAAAGAAAACTGTAATTTCTTACTAAGAATCACACCATAGAAAAATGCTCCAAGTAACCCGATAAGTGGGAATAATAAAAGTTTCATCGAATCTGCAAAAGAAAGTAATCCTTGAAAATAATAAGCAAAACCATTCTTATAAGCTCCATAAAACGCGAGCACAAGGAGTGATCCGAAAATAGCCAACTGTATTTTCTTTGTATTCTGTTCAAAATAGACAAAAACCTTATTCATATTTACCTCCTATATACTTATAAAGAGGAATATGACTTGGGCAAATAAAACTGCATAAACCACATTCTAAGCATTGCTCATCACATCGTTTTCCTTGAGACAAATAAGCAAGATAAGGCTTACAACGAACAGGACAAACTTCATTGCATTTTCCACAATGGATGCAGGCACTTTCATGAGTCACCTTTTTCACCATAAAATAAACCACTCGAATGTCTTCCGTAATAATAATATCCGAAATGTTACTTTCCACGCCCTTTAAAAGCCCATTAACGATCACTTGATAATCTTGACTTTTAAAATTCATCGTAGCCTCGACCACTTCTTGTAAAGGCGTACCAATTTTCACTCGAACTACTTTTGGAGTCGTAACAGCATCTCCAGTTAAAGTAATTAATACAGCATCTTTTCTTCGTTCTTTTACAATCTCACGGTACAAATCAAATACTTCTTCAGAAGATAAAACGACAGCCTCATCATTAACTGGAAGATAACGACTTAATATCTCTCTTTCCTCAATAGGATAAACATCCGGTAATATTTTAAGTGACATATTAGGATAAGTCCCAATAAAAGCTTCCACCGTCTCAATACTCTCACGATCATTTTCTTTAAAACACAACACAATTTCAGGAATCTTAAAAACATCACCCAAAATATCTAACATCTGTAAGATTTCCCGAGCATAATACTTGTGCAAAAACGTTTTATTTGCAACATAAGGCTCGTCTTCCATTCCATTCAATATGATCTTTTCTTTCCTTCGAAATTTATACCATGAATAATCAGGATATTCTCGAACTTTCTTAACAAAATCTGTACTAATTTTGACAGTAGTAAACTCTGATATTCCTACATAAGAATCGTTTTCCTGATAATCGTTTTTAATATTCAAATAATATTGTTTTTCTCCCTCTTTATTTTTCTTTTCTTCTATTTTCAATATTTTTCCACTAACTGGGCTGTAATACCCCTTTTTTTTATGCCGATAAAGAAGCTCTCCTTTCGTTACATTTTTAGAATGAATGAGCAACTTATCGGTTGGATCTATCGGCAAATAGATATGATCAGCAGCCAAATAATCATAAATCGTACTAGCCACTTTGATACTCGCGTCTTTACTAATTGTTAATAATTTTTTCATTTACATCACTAAAAACATTATACAAAAAAAAGGATCCTTTTACTATCCTTTTTCATAATAACTTAAAAATTTTTGATAACATTTTTCGCTTTCTTCCGGTTTCATTTCCGGTGTATCTTTTAAAGGGTTGGGAATACCTAATTCTTCATATTTGGAAAATCCTAAATGATGGAATGGGAGAAATTCTATCTTTTCCACGTTTTTTATTCTTTTGATGTAGCGAGCAAGGCTTTGTAAGTACTCATCGCTATCCATCATTCCTGGAACCATTACTTGACGTATCCAAACTGGTTTCCCACTTTGATTTAGTACTTCAATAAATTTTTCTGACTCTTTCATCGTATGTCCGGTAAGCGTCATGTAGCCTTCTTCAGTTGTATATTTTACATCAAAGAGTACTAAATCGACGAGGTCTAGAATTTCTTTGTAGTCCCCTACTCCGACACCACAGGTATCAAGTGCGATATGAATACCTTCTGCTTTTAGTTTTTTGGAAATATCTATTAGAAATTCTTTTTGAAGCATAGGCTCACCACCTGAAAATGTTACTCCACCTTGATTTCTTTTAAAGTATGGCTTGTTGCGTAGTATCTTTTGGAGTAACTCTTCACTGGTCATGGTATTGTTACCACGCTTCCACATTTCTGGATTATGACAATATTTGCATCGTAATTGACACCCAGAGAAGAAGACGACAGTCCGAATACCTGGACCATCGACTAATCCGAATGTCTCAATCGAATCGATATAACCTTTCATTACATCTTCTCGTGGAACGTTCTTGCGATGACTTCTTCTTGTTGTTTCCGAGTAAGTCTATTAAAACGAACGGCATATCCAGAAACACGAATAGTAAGAAGTGGATACTTATCAGGATGTTCCATGGCATCAATTAAAGTTTCACGGCTTAAGACATTGACATTTAAGTGATGCGCGCCTTGAACAAAATAACCTTCTAATAAAGATACTAAGTTATCAATTTGAGTTTGTTTATCGTGACCTAATGAAGAAGGGACAATACTAAATGTATTTGAAATACCATCACGACAGCAATTTGTGTAATCTAATTTCGCTACAGAGTTTAGAGACGCAATTGCTCCTGAAGCATCTCTGCCATGCATAGGATTGGCTCCTGGGGCAAAGGCAACGCCTTTTTTTCTACCATCTGGTGTAGAACCTGTTTTTGTTCCATACACGACATTTGAAGTGATTGTAAGTACGGAAAGTGTAGGTACTGCATCACGATAGCATTTATGTTTTGATAATTCCGCAAAGAATTTCTCTAGAACTTCTTTGGCTAAATCATCGACTCTATCATCATCGTTTCCATATTTCGGGAAGTCGCCTTCAATTTCAAAATCGATAGCAATTCCTTCTTCATTTCTTATTGGTTTTACTTTAGCATATTTTATCGCAGATAAAGAGTCGGCAACCACACTTAGTCCTGCTACTCCGTAAGCCATAAGTCTTCTAACAAAAGTGTCATGTAAAGCCATTTGACCAGCTTCATAAGCATACTTGTCATGCATGTAGTGAATTACATTCATGGCGTTACTATAAATTTCAGCTATACGTTCTAGCATTTTGAAGTATGTATCATGTACTTTCTCGTAATCTAGAACTTCATCGGTCATTTTAGAAAAACCATCGATGACTAAATCGCCTTTCATTTCATCTACTCCACCATTAATAGAATATAGAAGGGCTTTGGCAAGATTACAACGGGCCCCAAAGAACTGCATGTCCTTGCCTTCCCGCATCGCTGAAACACAACACGCAATCGCGTAATCGTCGCCATAAATAGGACGCATTACATCATCATTTTCATATTGTAGCGAGTCTGTTTCTATCGATAGTTTAGCACAGTATTTTTTGAAATTTTCTGGTAAGTGTTCACTCCATAATACCGTCATATTTGGTTCTGGGGCTGGGTCTAGGTTTGTAAGCGTATGCAAAATACGGTAGGAAGTTTTGGTTACCATACTTTCACCACTTTCGGTAATTCCCCCAATCGAACATGTTACCCATGTTGGGTCTCCTGAGAATAATTCATCGTATTCTGGGGTTCTCAAGTGTCTTACTAAACGAAGTTTAATAACAAATTGGTCAATGATTTCTTGGATTTCACTTTCTGTAATCGTACCATTTTTTAAATCTCTTTCAAAATAGATATCGAAGAACGCATCTACGCGACCTAGGCTCATCGCTGCTCCGTTGTTTTCTTTGACGCTTGCAAGGTAACCAAAGTAAGTCCATTGAACAGCTTCTTTGGCATTTTTTGCTGGTTTTGAAATATCAAAGCCGTATGATAGAGCCATCTTTTTCATCTCTTCTAAAGCACGATACTGCATAGAAACATCTTCTCTTAGCTGGATTAAATCGTTTGTCATATCGCCGTTTAGATTATCCCAGTCTTTCTTTTTTTGCTCCATTAAGTAATCAATACCATATAAAGCGATTCTTCTGTAGTCACCAATAATTCTGCCACGACCATATGCATCTGGTAGTCCTGTTAAAAGTCCGACGTGTCTTGCTTTTCTTACGCTTTCTGGATAAGCATCAAACACACCTTGATTGTGAGTTTTACGAAATTCATTGAAGTATTTATCCACCGTAGGATTTAATTTGTACCCATAAGCATCTAGTTCTTGATAAACCATTCTGATACCACCATAAGGATTTACGATTCTTTTTAGTGGTGCATCTGTTTGAAGACCAACGATTACATCGTCATCATCACAGATATATCCAGGATTAAATGCATTAATTCCAGACATATGGTCTACATCTATATCTAATACATGTTTTTTTAGTTCTTCTTTTAATAAGTCATTTACTCTTGCTAAAACACGATTTGTTTTCTTTGTTGTGCCACTTAGAAATGACTCATCTTCGTCATATTTTTGATAGTTTTTTAAAATGAAATCAGAGACATTGACTTCTTCTGTCCAAATTCCATCTTTAAAACCATTCCATTCTTCTTTCATATCATCACTCCTCCATATTAGTATACCACAGGATAATTTAAATTAAGCGTGTTGGTCAACTATTTTACAGAAAAAAATAGTATAACTTTAGAATTTATCTTTCCAAAACTATACTATATTCAATTTAAATTATCTTAAATTTTATAAGATTAATTTTTCTTTTCTATTTCGTTATAATTTTAAAATCATAGATTTCTATTGAACCTTTTAATGGATTGTTCTTCTTAAAAATGGTATAGCAAATCTCCCGTACTTCTTCTAAGGAACTTTTAATTTCTTGTAATGGAATTGTAATAGTTCGTTTTTCTTCTTTCAGTTCTACTTCCTTTACAATCTTTATATCCTGAGAAAGCTTAATTTCAATCGTAAGATGAACCTCTTGTTCACAGGCAAATGTCATTTCTAAAAAAGTAGTCTCACGATGATATTTTTCTAAATTAAGAGGTTTTTCATGAAAATTATAATAAAGCATTACAAAGCTAGTAATCGCATCTTTCTTACGAAACACAAAATCAAACGTCATAGAACTGTCTTGATTTATAGCTTTAATTTCCCCGTTGTTTGCAACAGGAAGAAGATTTTGACAAGAAAGAACGACTGGATGCACAAAAGTTTGATAATCTAAAACCCCTTGCTCGGTCTTCAAATTTTCTTTCGTAATTTCTTCCACTTTAATACTACTCTGTCCTGTTTTCGTATCAACAAAAGAAAAGACACAATAAAGTTTTTTGGAATTAGCAAGCAATTCATAAACAGCACGATACCAAAAGGTTTCACTCAAATCAAATGTCAGATTCCAAAATGACTTTTTAACAAGAACTGGCATATAATACTCTTTCGGATCTAAAGTATTTACGGAAGAGTTCTCATCATACAACACAAAAGTAGCCTTCATATCACAGATTGTTCTTCCTAAATTTTGAAATTGTAAAGAAAGAGTATCGCCATGATAGATAATATTTTTACCAAGTCTCACATCATCGAGTCGCCAAAAAAGATTAATTGTTAAATAAGTTGTTAAAAGTGCAAGAGAAATAATTCCAAGCATAGCTAATACTTGTTCTAAAACTTCATCGCCATCCAAAGAACCATACCCAATAGTATAAAGAAAATAAAAACCTGTTTTTGACCAGACATCACCTAGAATAATTTCTCCACGAACCACTTTATATAAACTAATTCCCAAACAAATAAAAAGCATCACCAAAAGAAAAATAATCACCGTACAAATAATTTTTTTAAGTTTTAACATTTTACTTCACTCTTTTCTTTAATATAGTAACTGTCTCGATATGTTTAGTGTAAGGAAACATATCATAAGCAGTCAATTTTTCAATGCTATATTGTTGGGTTAACTCTTTTAAATCCCGAACCAAAGTTTTCGGATTACAAGAGATATAAAGAATCGTATCAAAATCATGTGCTAAAAGAGTGTCACGCACTTTTTTATGAAGCCCACTTCTCGGAGGATCAACGACCACTTTATTTGCTTTGATAGGAATTTTATCAATCAATTCTTCGACTTTTCCAACATGAAAAGATACATGATCAATATCATTTAAAGAGGCATTATAAATAGCATTAAAAATAGCTTTTTGATTAAGCTCAATGCCAATCACTTGCTTACAAAGTTTAGCAAGTCTCAAGCTAAAATAACCGACACCACAATATAAATCATAAAAAATATCATTTGCACTCACATATTTTAAAATATCAGCAACAATCAATTCGGAAATATCCGTATTCACTTGAAAAAAACTAGTTCCATCTACTTTATATAAATAGTGTCCTAATCTTTCAAAAAAATAAGGACGATTATAAACACACTTACCATTGTATATGATTCCAGCAATCTTATGTTTCTTTGTAAGTTCCGTCTCAATAAGAGGCTCTCTTTCAGAATCTATGAGTAACAGAAGCTCTCCATTGGTATTAGAACGAATCGTAATACTTCCATCACCCATATGTACCATAGAAAAATCCTTTAAGAATGCTTGAATCTCTTTCGATGCCAAAAAACAAGTTTCAATCGGCACAAAAGCATGTGTCCTTTCTTCATAGTAACCAAATCGTCCCTCTTGGACTTTCAAACTAACCTTATTACGGTATCCTAGAGCCTTAGGACTAGAAACAAATGAAATTTCAGGAACGTCAAGTTTATTTTGGTTCACTAAATCTTGTAATATTTCTTTTTTAAAGTTTAGAGAGTCCTCATAAGAAACTATATCAAATGTACACCCTCCACAAAAGGCACTATAAGGGCAAAAGGATGCTCTTCTTTTTGGGTTTGGTTGAATGATATTGGTTAGTTGGTATTCATCAAAATGCTTCGATGAATGAATTAACTCGGCTTCTACTACTTCCTCTTGCAAAGCCCCACGAATGAAAACTACTTTTTTGTTATCATAACTAAGCCCACGACCATCATAATCTAATTTTTTTACAGTAAATTTCATAATTATCACCATTTCTTAAAAGCAGTGAATTTATCATTAGCATTTACGAACTGCTCTCTCATTTTTTATTGTACTTTTTTGATCATCTTCCTTATCAACGATTAACTTTTCACTACTACAGTATTTTTCCATAAGCAAAAGATATTTCAGTTTAATAAGTTGATCTTTTTTATCAAAACCTTCTGAAAATGAATCCTCAAATAAAGAACCCCTATGTTGGTTTAATTGTTTCAGAATCTCATCTTTCAATGCCACAACCTCACCAGAAAAAGAAAAAAGTGAATTTTCACATAAACGTAAAGCTTCTAAAAAAGACTTTCTTTTTATAAGAGACTGTATCTGTCAAACAACTTGATGAACAATTACTTCTCTTTTCATCGAAATGAGTGGAATATCCAGATGCTGATTACATAACTCCATAGCTTCTTGAAAAGAATCTCTTTCAATATAACACTCAATTTGATTTAATAATTTTCTTGTTTGAACATTATAACCATATTGACTAAGCCATTTATAAAGAGTAGTTTTAGAAACATCTTGCTTTTTTTCCTCTCCAAGTGGAATGGATAAATAATCCTTGATAATTTTTTCTTTCATTTCATCACTATACATATCATCACCCCTGATTTGCATCAATTACAATTATTGTACCAAATTGCTGACGCAAAGTCCATGAAGTTCCA
>DVHP01000089.1 GCA_018711945.1 Candidatus Ventrenecus avicola | reverse complement strand
GCTTGATTCAAAATTTCCCTGATAATTCTAATTCCCTGATAACACATATTATCGGGGATCCCTGATAATATAAACTATCATTGAACTAAAATTATAAACGGACTTTTTCTTAAAAATCAAATTTTCGCTTGACTTGTGACACGATGTCATATATACTGTTGGTTGTGACGCTGTGTCACATTTTGTGAGTGAGTGAATAGAATAGTAATTGGAGGTGTTGTATGCCTAAGAAAACTTTCTATAATTTGCCGGAAGAGAAACGGAATAAAATTATAGAAGCAGCAAAGGAAGAATTTTCTAGAGTTCCAGTTCATGAAGCTTCGATAAAAAATATTGTAGAGAACAGTGGAATTGCTCGCGGAAGTTTTTATCAATATTTTGATTCGAAAGAAGATTTATTTGATGTTGTCTTTGAAGAGCTCGGAAAATTTAAAGAGTATATTTCTAAACAGTTAGAACAAGAAAAAATTGATTTATTTGACTTTAATACGTCGATTTATACTTATTTGATTCGTAAGTTAAGAAAAAAGGAAAATGTGAATTTTGCGAAAGAAGTTTTTCGAAATGTAAAAGTTTCTGAAATTGATTATCTTAGGTTATCTAAGAATAAAGAAGCAATGCCAGCTCCTTTAGAATCAGATGAGTTTATTCAGAAAGTAGACTGTTCGTTATTAAATATTGAAGGGGAAGAGAATATTAGAAGATTAAATCGAATTTTATTCTTTATTACACGCGGGATGCTTGCAACTAGTTTTCAATATAAAACAACGAAGGAAGCAGAGGAAGAATATCGAAGTACAATCGATTTCTTAAAAGAAAAATTTAGTAAATAGAAAGGATGAATGTATGTTAAAATTACTGAAAAATTTCACAAAAAAAGATTGGCTAACTATTTTAGTTGGAATTGTATTTATTGTGGCACAAGTTTGGTTGGATTTAAAACTACCAGATTATATGTCTAGGATTACGGTTTTAGTGCAAACAGAAGGTAGTGCGATGAGTGATATCATCATGCAAGGAGTCTATATGCTTTTGTGTGCATTTGGGTCTTTGGTGTTTGCTGTCATTACTGGTTATTTGATGGCGTCTCTTTCTTCTAATTTTTCTATGACAATTCGAGAAAAGTTATTTAAGAAGGTAGAAAATTTAGCCATCCAAGATATTAAGAAGTTTTCTACAAGTAGTTTGATTACTAGAACAACAAACGATGTGACACAGATTCAGATGCTTATTGCGATGGGGTTACAGCTTCTTATTAAAGCACCGATTACAGTAGTTTGGGCCGTGACGAAAATCTTGAATAAGGGTTGGCAATGGAGTGCTGTGACTGGTGTTGCAGTGGTAATTTTATTGTCTACTATCGCGATTATTATGGCTCTTGTATTACCTAAGTTTAAGATTGTTCAAAAGTTAATTGACCGAGTAAATGGTGTTACAAGAGAAAATTTAACTGGTATTCGTGTTGTTAGAGCCTTTAATGCTGAAAAGTATCAAGAAGATAAATTTGAAGGTGTCAATCAAAATTTGACCAATTTACAATTATCAAATCAATATAAGTTTGCGTTTATGCAACCTGTTATGTATTTAGTAATGTATTCTCTTACTTTGTTAATCTATTTTATTGGTGCTTACTTAATTCGTGATGCGATGATGGTAGAGAAGTTAACGTTATTTAGTAACATGGTAGTGTTCTCTTCTTACGCAATGCAAGTCATTATGTCTTTTTTAATGTTAGCTGTGATATTTATGCTTTTACCAAGAGCAGATGTTTCCGCAAAACGTATTAATGAGGTTTTAGATACTGATTTTGCCATTGATGAAGGTGAATTTGATGGTAAGACGAAAGAGGTTGGAACCATTGAGTTTAAGAATGTATCATTTAAATATCCGGATGCTGAGGAATATTTGCTTGAGAATATTTCCTTTAAGGCGAACAAAGGAGAAACTGTGGCGATTATTGGTTCTACTGGTTCTGGAAAGAGTACCCTTATTAATTTAATTCCAAGATTTTATGATGTAACAGATGGAGAAGTATTAGTTGATGGAGTCAATGTCAAAGATTATACTTTGGAAGCTTTAAATAATAAGCTTGGTTATGTTTCTCAAAAAGCTGTCTTATTCCAAGGAACGATCCGCAGTAATATTACTTATGGAGATAATGGAAAAGAAGAAGTCAGTGAAAAGAAGATGGAAGAAGCTTTAAAGGTTTCACAAGCAAAAGAATTTGTAGACAAACTTGATGATGGTGTGGACTCTCATGTGGCTCAATCAGGCACAAACTATTCTGGTGGTCAAAAACAAAGAATTTCTATTGCTAGAGCGATTGCAAGAGATCCAGAAATTTATATTTTCGATGATTCTTTTTCCGCTTTGGATTATAAAACAGATGCCCGTCTTCGTCATGAACTTAAAAAGTATGCGCATGATGCCACGATGGTAATTGTTGCTCAACGTATTGGAACGATTATGAATGCTGATAAGATTATCGTTTTAGATGACGGGAAGTGTGTCGGTATGGGAACTCACAAAGAGTTATTAAAGAATTGTGATGTCTATAAGCAAATTGCTTTATCACAAGTATCAGAGGAGGAACTTTCTAATGCATAGAGGAAACCAAAGTACAGAGCAAGCTAAGGACTTTAAAGGTGCAATGAAAAGATTAATGATGGAATTAAAGCGGTTCCATGTATTGATTGTGATTTCGTTTATTTTAGCGATTGTGGCATCTATCTTGTCCATTATTGCACCAGATCATTTAGCTATCTTAACAGATACTATTTCAGAAGGATTAGTTGTGAATCAAGAAAATTTACAAGAACTTACAACAACTGTATCCGAAAGATTATCTGAAGAAGAACTTTCTCAAAAAATTCCAGAGATTTTAGATATTCAGATAGATGCAGGAACAATTGGAAAAATCATGGCAGACTCTAGTATTAGTGCAGAAGACCAGAGAAATTTCCAAGAGGTTTTAGGATCTTTTTCCGCTGAAAATACTAGTCTATTATTAGAACTTCCA
Organism: Candidatus Ventrenecus avicola; assembly: GCA_018711945.1. Taxonomy (GTDB): domain Bacteria; phylum Bacillota_I; class Bacilli_A; order RF39; family UBA660; genus Ventrenecus; species Ventrenecus avicola. The sequence goes on along the minus strand of DVHP01000089.1, from coordinate 13,077 downwards.
GATAGTATTTTAAATTATATTTTACCAGACTCTACTTATGAGTCAGTTACAGTTACAACAGAGGATAAGAAGTTATTGCTTCAAAGTACTAGTGAAAATTTTGAATTTTCTAAAGCAGTTCAAACAATATTGCTTCCAGAAGTAACGATTGATGGAGTGACTATTTCTAGTCAAGATCAATATGATTTTATTAAAGCTGCTAGTACTTTAAATGCAGATATGAATACTTCCGCTTTATATCAAAAGATTGATGAGATGCCAGAAAGTATTCGCGTGATTGTCGAGCCTTCTATGGATATGGATAAAATTCAGAGCATTGTTATCTTCTTAGCAGTTATTTATATTTGTAGTGGATTATTTACATTTGGTGAAAGTTTAATTATGACTTATGTATCTAATCATTTTGCTCAAGAATTACGAAGAAGAATTTCGCATAAAATTAATGTATTACCCCTTAAATATTTTGATAAACACGTGATTGGTGATACGTTATCGAGAGTTACAAACGATGTTGATATGATTGCACAATCTATGAACCAATCTTTAAGTATTTTGGTAAGTAGTGTTACTTTGCTATTGGGTACTGTCATTGTGATGTTTGTGACCAATTGGATTTTAGCTTTAACAGCTATGTTATCTAGTATTATAGGTTTTATTGGTATGACTTTTGTTTTATCGAAATCTCAGAAGTATTTCGTAAGAAGACAAGTAGAATTAGGTAATTTAAATGGTCATATCGAAGAAGTTTATTCAGGACTTAATGTTGTAAAAGTTTATAACGGAAAACGTGAGGTTACAGAAAAATTTCATGAATATAATCAAAATGTTCAAGATAGTGATAAAAAGAGTCAATTCTTATCAGGACTTATGCACCCAATGATGAGTTTTATTGGTAACTTTGGATATGTTGCAGTTTGTATTGTGGGAGCTATGTTAACTATGAATGGCACAATTACATTTGGTGTTATTATTGCATTTATTACTTATGTACGTTTATTTACGTCTCCACTTACTCAAATTGCTCAAGCATTTACTTCTTTACAATCTACCGCTGCGGCGAGTGAAAGAGTATTTGAATTCTTAGATGAAGAAGAAATGCCTAAGGAAACTGCTAAAGTAACTCTTAAGAAGAGTGAAGTAAAAGGTGACATTGAATTTTCTAATGTTGTATTCCAATATGATGGTAATCCAGAGCCAACGATTAAAAACTTTAGTGCTAAAGCGAGATCTGGTGAGAAAATCGCGATTGTTGGACCAACTGGTGCAGGAAAAACTACAATGGTTAACTTGCTGATGAAGTTCTATGATATTAATTCAGGTGATATTAAAATTGATGGAGTTTCTACTAAAGATTTAACACGTGAAAACATTCATGAGTTATTTACGATGGTTTTACAAGACACATGGTTATTTGAAGGAACGGTCAAGGAAAATATCGTATATAACAAGGAAGGCGTTAGTGATGAAGAGGTGAAAGCTGTTTGTAAAGAGATTGGACTAGACCATTTTATCAGAACACTTCCAAATGGATATAATTCTATGATTGGGGATAATGATACTGTATCTAGTGGTCAAAAACAACTTTTAACCATTGCAAGAAGTATGCTTGAAGATACACCATTCTTGATTTTAGATGAAGCGACAAGTAATGTTGATACTAGAACAGAAGAGTTGGTACAAGAGGCAATGGATAAATTAACAAAAGGAAAAACCTCCTTTATTATTGCCCATCGTTTATCAACGATTCGTAATGCTGATTTAATATTAGTTATGAAGGATGGTAATATCATTGAAACTGGTAACCATGATGAGCTGATGAAACAAAATGGTTTTTATGCTCAGTTATATAACTCTCAATTCGAATTATAGTATTTAGAACGATTCTTGTTAGGATCGTTTTTTTTTGTTATACTTTTAATGTGGTGAGTAAAAATGCAAGGATTTGAAGATTGTTTTGCAAGAGTTTTTTCATCTAAACATGAATTAGTAAACGGGGGCATATTATATCGTGTTCCTTTAAATTCGGAAAAAGGGTTTCTTTTTGATTATTTATTGTTTTTACCTAATGGTATGAAAAAACGTACAACTTTGATTTTAGAATTTATGAATTATAAGGCTGGAAAAACGGAACATATAGAAGAAAAAATAGAATATATGTATGAGATTTTTAAAAGTTTTCGAGATATCATTCATTATTGTAATCAGAAATCTTGTTTTCCAATTTTATATCCGCTAATACCTCGATATTTTGATTTAAACTTAAATGAAGAAATTTATGTAAATATGCTTTCTAGCAATACGTTTCTTGCTACAAATCCTCGCTTTTTTCATATTGATTCACAAATTATATGTATGGTTAAAGATGCAATGCAAAGATTATTGCAAAATCAAATTACAGTAGATGAAAAAATTATTGCCTATGGTTTTTCGGGTTCAGGAAAAGCTGTAAATCGATTCGCTCTATTACACTCTAATCTTTTAAAACTTGTAGTAGCAGGCGGATTAGCTGGAACTTTAATACTACCTTATAAGTCTTTTCATGGAGAAAAATTGTTGTATCCTGTAGGGATAGGTAATTTACAGAGCCAAGCTATAGATTTAGAAAGTTTTCGACGTTTAAAGCAATTTTATTATCATGGTGAAAAAGACGGAATTGATGCTTTTTGTTCTGATAGTAATATAGAGGTAGTTCCTCATTTTAAAGGTATTATTACATCAAAGGAATTAACACAATTGTATTCTTATGTGGGAAAAGATGTCGCGACCAGATGGGCTGTATGTCAAAAAATTTATCAAAAATATTGTTATCAGGCATTTTTTGAAACTTATCCTGATGGAACGCATTCACCGGCTATAGCGAAAGAAAAGATACGTGATCTTTTCGAAAAAGAAATATAAAAAATTATATAATATAAAAATGGATGAAAAATGTTATGTTAAAGTTATATATTCCTAGTGTAAAGGATTATTGGTATGAAGAAAAATTACAAGGTGATAAAGATACAATGAGTTATAATGCTGGGTATGATGTATCTTATTTTGGATATCATTATGAGACAGGATGTATTGATTTCCCTGAAAGTAGATGGCAGGAAATGTTTGAAAAAAGAGTCAAAGAACATCGTTTTTTTGCATATTTACAAAAGGATAATTTATTTGTTGGCTATGTAAATTATCACTTTAATTATAAGGAAAATCGATATGAATGTGGAATTGTGATTGATGCAAACAAAGAGGAAAAGGTTATGCCAAGGAAGGATTAAAATTGCTTTGTGATTATGCGAAAAAGAGTGGAATTCCTTGTTTGTATGACGAATTTGACGTAGATAGACCAGGAGTATTAGCTTTATTTAACCAGATAGGATTTCGGGTGGTAGAGTACAAGTATTACCAAAAATTTCATCAAGAAGTCAAAGGCGTCGTTGTAAAAAATTGATTGAAATCCAAACAATATTTTTAAGTAGTTACAAAAGTATCAATATTTAATTTTTTAATCATTTCGGTAGAAATAGGTTCGGTTCTAAGGATTATTTCATCAACTATCTTTAACGCTTGAATCATTCGCATTCGTGTGTTTCATAAAAAAAGGCTTCTTGCCTTGTTTCTTTGCAATAGAATCAGATGAGACTAATAATTTAAATGTCCATAATGAATAATATCAAAAGTGCCATGGGCAAGAATTCTTTTCGTATGTAATCACTTCCTTGATTTCATTGTATAAAAAAGAAGAATTTGTCTATTAAGAATTGATATTTCCTATTTCGTTTGTTACAATGAAAATACATCGGAGGTTAGAAAATGCTAAATAAAAGAAGTATTACAGAAGAAATAAAAAGGGGTAGCATTTTTGTTGATAATGGCTTAGAACAATTAGAAAAAAATTCTATTTTAGTGACGTTAGGGGATACAATAAAAGTGTATGATGCTTCGAATTTAGACTCGAGGTATGAAACACCAACAAAAGAATTTGTCATTCCAGATGAGGGATTTCCTCTTGCCCCACAAGCTAAAGAGTTCTATATCGGAAGAACGAAAGAATATACTAAAATTCATAACTTTGTTCCTCTTTTAACTGGTACGGAAGAATTAGCAACTATGGGTGTAGAAGTACATGTGACTGCTGGTTTTGGAGACAATGGATTTGAAGGAACTTGGACTTTAGAAATCGTAAATTATAATACAGAAGAAGTTCGATTATTTAAAGGGATGCCAATTGGACACCTATACTATAACCCGTTGATTGGAGAATCAGATATTGAATATCGTGGAAAATACTTTCAGCAAGTAGCGCCTACTGCTTCAAGATTGAGTCAAGAATACACAAAAGAGAAAGGACTAGTGAGAAAACGTGTTAACAACCAATGAAATAAAAAAACAAATGCATTTAGGAAATATTGAAATTGAAAATTTAAGAGAAAATGCATTAAATAAGCCCAATAGTGTGGATTTAAGTCTAGGAAGGTATTTATATGTGTTTCAATCTGGGTTGGTAGATATCAGAAAAAGTAAGGATTATCAAAACGAGGTCTTACAAGAGAAACCTTATTATTTAAAAAGAATTCAAATTCCCGAAACAGGATTGTTATTAGAACCCCATAAAGTATATCTTGCAAAAACAGTAGAAAAAGTAACCACTCATGGATTTATTCCAGTAATGCATGGAAAAACTGCGCTATCCTTGCTCGGAGTGGGTACAGAACTAACGAGTGGATATAAAGAGGATGAGTTTTCCAATCATATGCTTTTAAGTATTGTCACGACAAAACCTACAATCATTTACCCAGATATGAAAATTGGAAATCTTGTGTTTTTTCCAAGTTTAAATGTCTTATCTTTTCAAAATGAAAGATATTATTCAGGAATGCTTAGTGGGATGGAAATCCAAGAAAGAATGCAAAAGGAAAATCCGGATATTACAATTACACCTCAAGATAAAATTCTCATCAATCCAAATTCTGTCAATCTCACATTAAATGAAATTATCGGCGTTTATGAAGATCCTATTCTAGATATCAAAAAAGAAAATAAAGTCAAAAAAATTAGAATTGAAGAAGAAGGAATCATGTTTTATCCTGATGAAGTATATTTAGGAAGAACGAACGAGTGGACAGAAACTCATAATTTAGTGCCAATGCTTAGTGGAAGAAGTTCCCTAGAAAGAAACGGTATCCATGTCCATTGTTCAGCAGGACTAGGGTCAATTGGTTATCAAGGCTATTGGCATCTAGGAATTCGCAGTGTGAAACCGATTTTAGTGTTTAAAGATGCCAAATGTTGTCAAATCTACTACTACACAGTAGAAGGAACTTGTGAGGAAGAATATCTTGGTCATATGCAAAGACTTCCTCAGGATGTTTTAGGAAGTCAGTCTCACATGGCCTACACATTAAAAAGAAAATTATAGTAGAGCGAATCAAACTTCAGGATATTTTTGTAAAAGAAATATCCTTTTTGTTCTAGTAAAAAAACATAGTTTTTGCTATAATAGTTTTTAGTAAGGTGGGTGATACTTTTGTTTGTGCCTTTGAAAATAACAACAGATTATACGATGATGAAAAGTTTAATCACTGTATCATCCTTAATAGAAAAATTAAAAGAAGAGTCCATCACTGCTTGTGGAATTTGCGATGAAAATTTATATGGTGTGATGGAGTTTTACAATACTTGTTTAGAAAATCAGATCAAACCCATTATCGGATTAGAGGTAGAGATAAACAATCATCCTTTTTATTTGTACGCGAAAAACTATGAAGGATATCGAGGACTCTTAAAAATTCATACCAAAAAAGAGAAAAATGAACTTGGTATGATTGATATAGAAACATACAAAGAGAACTTAAACCTAGTTCTACCTTATGCTCATATTGAAGAGTATGCTACTTATGCATCACATTTTCCAAACCTTTACATAGGCTATACTACAGAATATGAAAAAAATAATGCTTATCTCGTGACAACCAAAGTAGTGTTTTGCCCGGATATCAAGTGCTTTAAACGAAATGACAGCGATACCTTAAATATGCTAACAGCAATTGAAAAAGTAGAACCATTTGCTTTTATCCAAAAAAAAGAGTACGAAAAAAATTCATGGGAATATGCCCAAAACGAATTTATAGAAGATGAAAGTACCAGTGAATTTATAAGAGAAATCGATATCCAGATTCCGAAAAATAATCGCTATATTCCAAAGTATGATAAAGCAATTGAGGATTCAGCCATATATTTAACTTCTTTAGCTAAAAAAGGACTTACCAAAAGATGTCATGGTGTAGTAACAAAAGAATATCTTTCTCGGCTAGAATATGAGCTATTTGTCATTCAAAAAATGGGCTTTGCTGACTATTTCTTAATTGTGTATGACTATGTTTTATTTGCCAAAAAACATGGAATATTAGTCGGAGCTGGCCGTGGAAGTGCTGTAGGATCCTTAGTAAGTTATTCCCTAGGAATTACGGATGTTGATCCCTTGGAGTATCACCTTTTATTCGAAAGATTTCTAAATCCCGAACGTGTGACAATGCCAGATATCGATATTGACTTTGAAGAAACAAGAAGAGAAGAAGTAGTCGAGTATGTAAAAAAACGTTATGGAGAAGATTTTGTAGCAAACATCATGACCTTTGGAACTTTAAAAAGTAAGCTAGTTCTTCGAAGTGTTGGCAAAGCTCTAGAAATAAATCCAAGTGTGATTGATCATTTTCTTTCCTTTGTAGATCCGAAACTTGATTTAAGAGAAAACCTTAAAAATGACAAAATCAAATATTACGTAGAAAACAATCAAGAAATCAAAAAAATGGTGCAAATTTCTTTAAAATTAGAAGGGTTCAAAAAACACATTTCTACCCATGCTGCCGGTGTAGTAATTTCATCAAAACCACTCGATGACATCATTCCGATTCATTATAGTGGGGAAGAACTTTTAACAGGGCTAACAATGAATTATCTAGAAGATTTAGGCCTATTAAAAATGGACTTTTTGTCCCTTCGAAATCTCACCACAATGGCAAACATTTTAAAACTAATCGAGCAAAATACAGGCCATAAAATATCGATTAATCAAATCAATTTAAACGATCCAAAAGTACTTCATTTATTTGAAACAGCAGATACAGTAGGAGTCTTCCAATTTGAAAGTGAAGGAATGAAAAACTTCTTACGTCAATTAAAGCCAAACAATTTTTCCGACATTGTCGCGGCGATTGCTTTATTCCGGCCAGGACCTATGGAAAATATTCTAAGCTTTATTAGAAGAAAAGAACATCAAGAGCCGATTACATATTTACATAAAGATTTAAAACCCATCTTAAAAGAAACCTATGGAATCATTGTGTACCAAGAACAAGTCATGCAAATTCTAAGTGTAATTGGTGGATTTTCTTTTGCTGAAGCGGATGTCATTCGAAGAGCTATGAGCAAAAAGAAGCGCGAAGTGATTGAAAGTGGACGTGATAAATTTGTAAGTGGGGCAATAAAAAAAGGCTATGACAAAACACTTGTTCAAAATATTTACGAACTCATTTTAAAATTTGCTAATTATGGGTTTAATAAATCGCATTCCGTTTCCTATGCGATTATTGGATATCAAATGGCTTACTTAAAATGCTATTTTCCAGTCTATTATATTGCCAATCTTTTAAATATGAATATCGATAGTGTCACCAAAACAAGGGAATATATTGCTTTAGCTAAAAAGCACAATATTACCATTTATCCATTAGATATCAACGAAAGTGAACTAGACTACAAAGTTCAAACTTCTTCTTTAAGATTACCATTTTCTATTATCAAAAATTTAGGAATGGAAGCAGCCAAGACCATTACAGCAGAACGAAAAGGAAAGCCATATCAAGACTTCTTTGATTTTGCTTCCAGAACCTATGGCAAAAGTGTTACCAAAAAAACAATAGAAGCATTAATTCATGCTGGCGCTTTTGATTCATTTGGCTATAATCATAAAACATTATTAAAAAACTTGGATAATGCCATTAATTATGCTGTTTTAACAAGCGATTTAGATGAGTCTTTTGTAATGAAACCAGAAATAGAGCAGACCGAAGAATTTTCCATGGAAGAAAAGCGAAAAGAAGAATATGAAATCTATGGGTTTTATATTACCAACCATCCAGCGAGTAGGTATATTGATCCATCAATAATGAAACTAGAAAATATCAAACAAAACTATGATAAACGAATTACCTGTGTGGTCATGATTGAAAAAATAAAAGAAATCACAACCAAAAAGCAAGAAAGGATGGCCTTTGTAACCGCGAGTGATGAAACCGATACCGCGAATTTTGTAGTCTTCGCAAGCCTAATGAAAGAATTAGAAGGAATTCGCGTTGGTGATGTAGTTCATGTAATGGGCCGTGTCTCAAGAAGATTTTCTGATTATCAAATCAATGTCAATAAAATAGAAAAAATAGGGTAGAGATTCCGTCAAAAACGTGTCTTGCACCTAGACAAATAATATAAGAAATGTTATAAAACGTTAGGGAGTGTGTCGTATGCAAAGTGATATCGTAAGATTTTTAGATAGTATCAATTATAAAGAAGAAAGAGAAGAATTAAAAAATGTTGAGATAGAAAAAGTGCTGTTGCATCAAAAAGAAAAATATTTTGAAGTCATTTTAAAGGATGATGTCGTTTTGCCATATCCTACTGTTAAAGAGTTGGCGGAGTGCAGTAAAAATGGAATTCATGGCAAAGAAAAGTGTATGATTACATTTCATTACTTAGCTGTGTTAGAGCAAGATGTCCTAGATTATGTAAAAAGTATGCTAAAAGAATGTACAGAAAAAAAGCCTTCTTTAGTAACAGTACAGGAACACGTTCCAACAATCACCGATGATGTCATAACAGTCGAATGTATCAATAAAACAGTGGAAACCGAACTCAAAAAAGAATTGAGACAAATCCAAAAAAAATTACTGGAATACGGCCTTGGAACTTATGAGTTTAACACCTATTTAAACGAAGAATTACAAAAGAGTGTTCAAGAAGAAATCAGAGCCATTCGGGAAGAAAAACAAGTGATTGAAGAAAAGCCAAAAATTGTTGGAAACTTAATCTTTGGCCGGGAAATCACAGGAGAAATTACTTCCATTAATAATATCATGGGCGACACCAAAGGAGTGGTTTTTGAAGCGTACATTTTTGGAATTGAAACATTAGAAAGAGAAAATATTAATATTATTACTTTAAAAATTAGTGATAAAACCAATTCTATTTTAGCCAAGATCTTTAAAAAAGATAAAAATGAATATAAAGCAGTACTAGGCACATTAAAAGAAGGAAAATGGTACAAGTTCTATGGCAATGTAGAATTCGATAATTTTTCGAAAGATTTAGTCATGTCGATTCGCTCATTAGAAAAAATCGATTCAAAAGATACCGCCGAACATGACGATGCCGAAATACCACGTGTCGAACTTCATATGCATACAATGATGAGTGCCATGGATGGCGTGATACCGGCTAGTTCCTTAGTCTCTAAAGTTGCAGCGATGGGACAAAAAGCCTTCGCGGTAACAGACCACAACTGTGTACAATCATTTCCAGAATTATTTCATGCTATCGAAGGATATAATAAAGGGCGTGATGGTAAAGACCGTTTTAAAGTATTGTACGGTGCCGAGATGAATATTGTAAACGATGATGTGGATATTATTTTTAATAATCGGGAGTATAATCTCCTAGAAGACACATTCGTTGTATTTGATACCGAAACAACAGGATTCTATGCTGGCAGTGACCAGATGATTGAAATCGGTGCTGTAAAAATTCAAAACGGAAAAATATTAGACCGGTTCGATGAACTGATCGATCCACATCGTCCTTTGCCTAAAAAAATTACCGAATTAACATTCATTACGGATGAAATGTTAGCGGGAAAAGATAGTGAAGAAAATGTCACCAAACGCTTTTTAGAATGGGCTGGAGAGAATCCTATGGTTGCGCATAATGCGAAGTTCGATATTTCCTTCATGAAGGCAGCTTGTACAAAATATAACTTAAAAGAATTTGATTATACGGTATTAGATACGATGAGTATTGCCAGAATGCTTCATCCAGAATGGCCAAATCATAAACTACAAACATTGACCAAAAGACTTGATGTACCTTGGGATGAAGACAAACACCACAGGGCAGATTATGATGCCGAAGGAACCGCGATTGCCTTTTATAAAATGAGTAAGTCTTTGTATGACCAAAATATTAGTACGACAACAGAATTGCTAGATAATATCGATGTAGACTCTTTAGTTCGTTTTGCTTATCCTTTCCATGCTACGATGATTGCCATGGATCGTCCAGGGCTAAAAAATTTATTTAAAATCATTTCTATTGCTAACACCAAATATCTATACAAAAATGAACAACCTAAGATTCCAAGACGAGAAGTGAGTAAATTAAGAGAAGGATTACTTATAGGTTCTGGTTGTATCAATGGAGAAATCTTTGATAAAGCTGGAAGCAAAGAAGACGAAGAACTCGTTAACATGATGAGCTTTTACGATTATATTGAAGTGCAACCAGTCAGTGCGTTCTCGCATTTAATCGGACCCAACGGTAAATTCCAAAGTGTTTATCAAGCAGAAGAATATTTAAAACGGATTATTAGAGTAGCCAAAGAAGCTGGAAAACCAGTAGTTGCAACGGGTGACGTTCATAATCTTACCAAAGACGATAAGATTTATCGAGAGATTATCGTGAACCAAAAATTCAATGGCAAGCTCCATCCACTAAACCGAAGGGGGATGGAAATTCCAAATATGTATTTAAAAACGACAGCAGAAATGCTCGAAGATTTCTCGTTTTTAGCTCCGGAAGAAGCCTATGAAATCGTCGTAACAAATACCAACAAAATTGCTGATATGGTGAGTGAAATCGAGGTTATTATTGATACGAAAGGAATTCCTTTTGCGCCTAAGATTGAAAACTCTCAAATGACAGTAACAGAAATGGTTTATAATAAAGCAAAAGAGTGGTATGGCGAGCCATTACCTTATCACATTGAAGAGAGAATTGCTCTCGAGCTTTATGGTGCTCCGTTTATTGATGCTGTAAAGAAAAATGCAAATAGTGAGGAAGACGCTGTGATTTATAAAAGACTTCATGATGTGGTAATAAAAGGACCAGATGCCGTACAAAAAGAGATTGCATTAAGCATTGAAGAAGAAATGTCAGAAGAAGAAAAGATGGCTGAAGCGAAAAAGCGTATGACCGCGATCATCGGTGCCAACTTTGACGTAATTTATTTAATTGCCCAAAAACTAGTAAAACACTCAAATGATGAAGGATTCTTAGTAGGTTCCCGTGGATCTGTTGGTTCTTCTTTCGTGGCCAACTTAATGGGAATTACAGAAGTAAACTCTCTAGCTCCGCATTATCGTTGTCCAAAATGTCAGTTTAGCGAGTTTAATGATGAGAACGGGGAACCTCTTGGAAATAATTATAAATGTGGTTTTGATCTTCCAGATTACAAATGCCCGAAATGTGGCACACTGATGCATAAAGATGGTCATGATATCCCATTCCAAACATTCTTAGGTTTTAACGCAGATAAAGTACCAGATATCGATCTAAACTTTTCTGATTTAAACCAGGCTAGTGCTCACGAATATACGAAAGTATTGTTCGGTGTTGATAATGTTTATCGTGCTGGAACCATCGGAACTGTGGCTGAAAAAACTGCTTATGGCTATGTCAAAGGCTATTGTGAAAATAAAAACATTTTAATGCGAAACATCGAAATAGAACGACTTGCAATTGGTTGTACGGGTTGTAAGAGAACTACTGGACAACACCCAGGTGGAATTGTTGTAATTCCAGGCTATATGGAAGTCTTTGACTTCACACCTTTTCAGTATCCGGCAGAAGATCCAACGAGTGCTTGGCGAACGACTCATTTTGATTATCATGCGATTGACCAAGACGTCTTGAAACTAGATATTTTAGGTCATACAGATCCAACTCAACTTAGAATGATCCAAGATTTAACAGGCGATGATATTACAAAAGTACCTCTAGATGATAAAGCAACAATGAGTATTTTTACAAGTACGAAAGCTTTAGGAGTCACAAAAGAACAAATTATGTGTGATACCGGAACCCTTGGAGTTCCAGAGTTTGGTACACCTTTTACCATTCAGCTAGTCAAAGACACAAAACCAACAACGTTTGCCGAGCTTGTTAAAATTTCTGGACTTGCTCACGGAACCGATGTGTGGCTTAATAATGCTCAAGAGTTAATTCAGAAAAATGTCGTACCATTTTCTAAAGTAATTGGTTGTCGAGACGACATCATGGTCGAGCTTATGTATGGTGGATTAGAGCCATATAAAGCATTTAAAATTATGGAATTTGTTCGTAAGGGAAAAGCAAGTAAAGATCCTGAAACTTGGAGTGGTTACGTAGAAACTATGAAGAAAGCGAATATTCCAGATTGGTTTATCAATTCATGTTTTAAAATTAAGTACATGTTCCCAAAAGCCCATGCAGCTGCTTATGTTACAAGTGCTTTTAGAATTGCATGGTATAAAGTTCACAAGCCACTTGTATATTACGCAACATATTTCTCAACAAGATTCCAAGATTTTGATATCGAAGCAATGTGTAAAGGTTATGATGCCATAAAGACAAAAATGCTAGAAATTCAAAGCAAAGGATACGATGCAACGAACAAAGAATCATCTTTATTAGAAACATTAAAACTAGCTTTAGAAGCGACAGCAAGAGGCGTCAAGTTTAAAAATATTGACATCGAAAAAAGTGACGGCAATAACTTTATCATGGATGAAAGTGATAATAGCCTAATCATGCCATTCCGTAGTCTAGATGGCCTAGGTGATGCCGTTGCTACGAAAATTATAGAAGAAAGAAACCAAAAAGCATTTTATAGTATTGAAGATTTCCAAAATAGAGGAAAAGTTAATCAAACAACAATTGATAAAATGCGTGTCATGGGAATATTCGGTAATATGCCAGAAACAAGTCAATTAAGTTTATTTTAATGGCTTGTTTTTTTAAAAAAATCTTGACGGGGGGGGGGTTATTCATAGTACAATCAATATAGAA
>DVHP01000088.1 GCA_018711945.1 Candidatus Ventrenecus avicola | reverse complement strand
CTTTCACCACCTAGCGATATGCCATGCACGGCACACTATAAAAACGAACTATTTCTAGTTCGCTTAACTTTCCAATGGTGCAGGCGAAGGGACTTGAACCCCCATGCCGTGAGGCGCTAGATCCTAAGTCTAGTGCGTCTACCAATTTCGCCACGCCTGCATGTTCTTTTTAAATGGTGGACCTCGTAGGACTCGAACCTACGACCGACCGGTTATGAGCCGGTTGCTCTAACCAACTGAGCTAGAGGTCCAACGACTATTTAAGTATACAATAGTTTTTTTAGAAAAACAAGAGAAATTTAGAAAAAAACATAGATTTTTTTAAGAAAATAAGCTACAATGAATATGCATTGATTTTTTACCCTGTCGCCAAGTGGTAAGGCAGTGGGCTCTGACCCCACCATTTCGTTGGTTCGAATCCAACCAGGGTAGCCAAAAAAAAAATAAAATCCTGTTCGCAGGATTTTTTATATACAAAAAAAGAAAGATTACTCTTTCCCTTGTAACATATTAAGTAAATCAATTTTAAAGATATCTTTAGAAGCATTTGCTTTACTAATCATAATACCTTTGTAAGTACCTAACTCAGAACGATGTCCTTCAAGTAAAATATCTCTTGGTAAAATCTCTTTCAACATAACTGTTTCTTCTTTTTTATAAACAGTATAAATTAACTTTACCTCTCCATGTACTTGAGCAAACATCGGATCACTAGGTAACTTAAGTTCATAAGTTACAGTCCCAGCTTCTTTATTTTTACTAATAATCTCTCCTGGAAACTTACCATTTCTCATATCAGGATAATAATCAAAGCTTAATTTTTTAAAAGCTCTCATATTATACTTCTTTAATGATCTTTCTAACTTACGAAATTCGTTTTCATTCACATAATCCAATACATAACTTTTCATTTTTCAAACCCCCTATAACTCTTTTCGTACTTTTATTATAGCACAAAAAGGATAAAATGTCAAATTCGTGTCTAATCTCTTGATTTTTCTCATGTTTTTATTTTTTCTTGAAGTATTAGAAATATACCACTTTCGACAGCATTTGTCAAATTTTTTGAAATCTCACCCTAAAAAAAGCACATAAAGTGCTAATCTATTTTAATATGAACAATCGTCTGTCCTAAATTCCATGGATCTAAATGATAGCCAAGAACTCTTTTATCATGAGCTAAAATATGATGAACCTCCTCTTTTAATTTGCCACTTCCCTTACCATGAATAATTACGACATAAGGATCTTTTAATTTCACATGATCTGTGATAAATCCAGTCACTACCGTATACGCAGTTACAGCAAACTCACCATGCAAATCAATAGATGGATAATGACTAATCATGATTGTGCTTGATTAGAAGGTGCAGAAGTATCCTGCATTGAAGTGGCTGAATTTGTTTCATTTGATACGGTTTCATTAGATGTAGCCACCATAGTATTTACTTGAGCAGGTGTTTGCACTGCTGGATTTGACTCCCCAACTGATTCTAATGGACCAAACCTACTTTCATAATACTGTATTACATCGGATAAAAGTGGAATAGAATCTTTACCACCCATTTTAGTTGTCGAAAGTCCCGCGGCAATATTAGCAATTCTCATACACTTTTCAATATCATATCCTTTTCCAAGACTATAAACAAAAGCTCCGTCAAAAATATCACCTGCAGCAGTTCTATCTACTTCTTTTACTGGAATTGTTGGCATATACTGAACATTATTTGAAACGGAATATAATACTCCATTCGCTCCCAAAGTAACAACAACTTCTTGTTCATTAAATCTCTCTTTTAAAGCTTTATAAAGATTTAACATAGAATTTGCATTAGTAGGATCAATCTTCATCTTGGTTAGCTGTTCTGCAAAGTCCCTAGAAAAAACAATATACTTTGCATATTTTGCTAAAGCAAGAATTTCTTTTGTATCACCATATCCAAGACCCGCACCTAAAACAAGAGGTACAGTTTTAAATTTATTCACGGCTGCCATCGTTGCTGAATACTCAAATCCATCTGAATAAATAATATTAGGGGATAAATCATAATCATACCGTTTTAAATGATAAACTTGTGGTTCAATCATTAGCTGAGTCCTAGAAGTATTACTTTTATTATTAATTACAAATGTCGTTGTCGTTTTATTTTCATAATTAATCTCTAAATAAGTCGTACTAACATGTTCAGCATCTAACTCTTTACGAATGGTAGAACCAAACTCATCATATCCAACAATGCCAGCAAAATAAGGCTCTGTATTCCATTTTCCTAATAAGTGAGCCACATTGCATGCAACTCCTCCACTACCCTCAAGCTTTTCAGTTACAATTGTCTTTGTATTTTCTGCAGGATAATTGTCTACAGGTATTATAATATCATAAGTTGTTTTTCCAATACTTAATATTGTCATTCAATCACCTTCACTATCTTTCTGTTATTATTATACAATAAGTTTTTTGTTTTTAAAAGATACAAAATGCATAGAGGAAATTCAAATTTCATGAATTGAAACTTATACCACTACCGCGTTTGAAAAGCCTTAACATAAATTCAACTTAGATACTGAATCATACTTTTCTACATCCAAACAAAAAAACCTAGTTGTGAAAACTAGGCCTTAGATGACTCAGGGCTTCTAAAGTTTCCTAAGTACCACTCGGTACAAGCTATACCATATGTTAATATCGTTGTCAACTAAATAGCATTTTTTTATAATAATTACGCAACTAAAACCAAATCATAATCATCCTTTATTTTGTTTGGTTCACCTTTATAGACGCTTGAGCAGCGGCAAGTCTAGCAACCGGCACTCTAAATGGAGAGCAACTTACATAATCTAATCCTACATTATGGCAGAATTCAATACTTGATGGGTCTCCACCATGTTCACCACAAACTCCCAAAGAAATATTTGGGTTGGCACTTCTGCCCTTTTCAGCAGCCATTTTTACAAGTTGGCCTACTCCTTCTTGGTCAAGACGAGCAAATGGGTCAGATTCGAAGATTTGTTTTTTATAATAATCATTTAAAAATTTTCCAGCATCGTCTCTTGAGAACCCAAATGTCATTTGTGTTAAATCGTTCGTACCAAATGAGAAGAAGTCTGCATATTCTGCTATCTTATCTGCAATCAAAGCAGCTCTTGGAATTTCAATCATCGTACCAATTTCATATTCCATTTTTACGTTTTCTTTTTCGATTAATTCATCTGCAGTTTTTGTAACGATTTCTCTTAAATAAGATAATTCTTTGGTACTTCCTACTAACGGTATCATAATTTCTGGTTTAATGTTTAATCCTTCTTTTTGGACCTCTATTGCTGCACCTATTACAGCTTTGGTTTGCATTACTGCAATTTCCGGATAAGTAATGGCAAGTCTACATCCTCTGTGTCCCATCATTGGATTGAATTCTTTTAAGGAGTCAATTCTAGTAACACACTTTTCATAAGAAATATTTAGGCTTTCTGCAAGTTCTTTAATTTCTTTTTCTTCTTTTGGTAAGAATTCATGTAGAGGTGGATCTAGATAACGAATCACAACTGGATTTGGTGCCATTACTCGGTATAATTCTGCAAAGTCTTCTTGTTGGTATGGCAAGATATATTCTAGAGCTTTTTCTCTTTCTTCTTTTGTATCCGCCATAATCATTTGTCTAAAATGGAAAATTCTTTTTGTATCGAAGAACATGTGTTCTGTACGACATAATCCTATTCCTTCTGCTCCAAAAGATGCTGCTTGGCGAGCGTCTCTTGGATTATCTGCATTGGCACGAACCTTTAGTTTTCGCACTTCATCTGCCCAACTCATAAATTCTTCAAAGTCACCACTGATGGTTGGCGCTGAGGTCTTTAGTATTCCGTCATAGACATGTCCAGTAGAACCATCTAAACTAATTTCATCTTTTTCATGATATACTTTACCGTCTTTTGTTGTAAGCGTCTTCTTTGCTTCGTCAATCGTAAGTTCTCCACAACCAGAAACACAACAAGTTCCCATACCACGTGCAACAACAGCGGCATGGCTAGTCATTCCACCACGAATCGTTAAAATACCTTCGGAATGGTTCATTCCTTCAATATCTTCTGGGCTTGTTTCTAAACGCACAAGAATAACTTTCTCGCCATTATTGTTGGCTGCAATTGCATCTTCTGCAGTAAAGTAAATATGTCCCGCTGCTGCTCCAGGGCTTGCTGCAAGACCTGTTGCAATGACAGTTCCCTTTTTTAGAGATTCTTGATCAAACGTTGGATGAAGCAAATCTTCTAATTGTTTTGGGTCCACTTTTAACAAAGCTTCTTCTTTTGTAAGCATTCCTTCTTTTACTAAATCGACGGCAATTTTTACAGCAGCTTGAGCAGTTCTCTTGCCGTTTCTAGTTTGAAGCATAAATAGCTTTCCGTTTTCAATGGTAAACTCCATATCTTGCATATCTTTGTAGTGAGTCTCTAAAGTATTTGCAACACGTACAAATTCTTCATAAACTTCCGGCATATCTTCTTCTAGTTTCGAAATTGGACTTGGTGTACGAATACCGGCTACCACATCTTCTCCTTGCGCGTTGATTAAGTATTCACCATATAGTTTCTTTTCTCCTGTTGCAGGATTTCTAGTGAAGGCTACACCAGTACCTGATTTATCACCAGTATTACCATAAACCATTTCTTGAACATTGACTGCGGTTCCCCAACTAGATGGAATATCATTCATCCGTCTATAGTAAATAGCTCTTTCGTTATTCCAGCTTCTAAATACTGCCGTGACTGCCTCGATAAGTTGTACTTTAGGGTCAACAGGAAAATCTTCACCCGCGACTTCTTTATAAATACTCTTAAAATGATTGGTGATTTCCACCATATCATCCGCGGTTAAATCGGTATCAAACTTTACACCTTTACTCGTCTTTACTTCATCTAAATATCTTTCAAAAAGACTCTTAGAATATCCTTTTACGACATCAGCATACATTTGAATGAAACGACGGTAAGAGTCATAAACGAAACGTTTATTTCCAGTGATATCTGTAAAACTTTCAGCTACTTCGTCATTCAACCCTAAGTTTAAAACGGTATCCATCATACCAGGCATACTAGCACGAGCGCCACTTCTGACACTTACGAGTAACGGATTTTTAGGGTCTCCAAACTTTTTACCTGTCATTTCCTCTAATTTAGCAAGAGTATCTAAAATTTCTGCTTTAATCTCTTCGCTAATGGTTTCATTATTATCATAATAATTTGTACAGGCTTCTGTTGTTACAGTAAACCCCTGAGGTACAGGAAGGCCAATGTTTGTCATTTCTGCTAAATTAGCTCCTTTTCCTCCTAATAAATTTCTCATGTCTTTATTTCCTTCACGGAATAAATACACATATTTTGGCATCATTATACACTCTCCTTTTTCTTAACATCATGCTCCAAGTTCATTATATCGATTTTCAAAGAAAAAAGATATGCTTTTGACATATCTTGACACGAATTTACTCAATCTACTCAATTAAAGGCTTAGGATGAATGGATTAAAAGAACTGCCATCTCCTCCAGTGATTTTTACGTTAGAAGATAGATATAAGACAGGGAAGACAGTACCTAAAAAATTAGCATCCCTATAAACCACCTGACCATAAGAGCCACGTACAACATGAACATATGTAATATTAGAAGAACTTGGCGTCAACATAAAACTTATATAATCAGCGTTTTAAAGCCAATCACTTGTCCTACAACCACTATAGATAGCCCAACTACCTAAATCATACGATAAACAAGTGTCTCTTCCTATATTTCCTCCACTTGTTGCATATCCATA
>DVHP01000087.1 GCA_018711945.1 Candidatus Ventrenecus avicola | reverse complement strand
TAATTTGATCTGCAATATTTAAAATACGTTCTTGATGGGAAATAACAAGAGTAATCCCTTTACTATTTTTTTCAAGTTCTTGGAATACATCTGTTAAATTTTGAAAACTCCATAAATCAATACCCGCTTCTGGTTCATCAAAAATAGCAACTTTTGGGTTTCTAGCAATCACTGTAGCAATCTCAATTCGTTTAAGTTCCCCACCTGATAAAGAAGCATTCACCTCTCGATCTACGTATTCTTTCGCGCACAATCCGACTTGTGATAAAATTTCACAAGCTGCTTTTTTATCAATATTTTTACCGGTTGCAATACTAAGTAAATCATAGACTGTAATTCCTTTAAAGTGAACAGGTTGCTGAAAAGCAAAAGAAAGCCCTTGTTTCGCCCGTTCATCAACACCGAAATCAGTAATATCTTTTCCGTCAAGTAATATTGTTCCAGAATCTGGTTTTTCTATTCCCATAATGATTTTAGCAAGCGTACTTTTTCCGGAGCCATTAGGACCTGTAATAACATAAAATTTTTCTTCATCAAGTTTTAAATGAATATGATCTAATATAATTTTGTTATCTCGTTTAAAACAAATATCTTTTATTTCTAACATACAATAAATCCTTTCTAAATAAACCAATGTGAAATTAGTTTCACGTTAATTATATCGAACAGAAATATACTCGTCAATAATTTATAGAAAAAATGAAAATTTTTTAAAATTTATCTAATTTGATGTTTTCATGTGTTTGGGACATACAAATTTTATATAATGGGTATGCCAATTTTGAAAATTGGTAAGAAATAACCTACTAAAATACTGAAATTGGTGATTTGCATTCCTCTCATACTTGTGTTTTAATGGACGCAGAAAGGAGGAATTATAGTGAACAATCAAGAAAATTCTATAGAAGATTTTGTCTTTGATCCCATGAACGATGCTGCTTTTAAAAGTTTGATTAGGGCCGAAGAAACTAGAGATATTGTTATCGGTGTCTTAAGTGATATCACTCCAGTGTTAGAAAGTGAATTAAAAAATGCTTTGTTTCTTGGTGGGGAAGTTCCTAAAGAACTCTTAAAAGAAAAAGGCATGGTTTCGGATGTCATTGTTCGTGTCAATGATAAAAATGGCATCATCATTGAAGCCAATCGTCAATATAGTAAAAATCTATTTGATAAAAATGCTTCTTATGCTTTTAAAAATAGTTATATGGAATCCAATGTTGGGAAAAGGGAATATCATCCTGTTTCCCTTGTCAGTGTAGATAAAGAAAATGTTTTTGATACTGATAAACCCATTCTTGTATTTCAAATCCAAGATGAAGAAGGACATATAGAAACAGAGCTATATTATTCTGTCCACCTTATTCTTGAAAACTTTCAAAATCTAGCTTATACTATAAGTGACAGAGTTAGAAAATTTATGGAGTTCTTCCAAAATCAACCAGATACGATTGCTAACTTAAAGGAAAAGTATAAGGACGGTGAGATGATGGCGTTTGTAAATAAAGCAGAAGAGTTATCCAAGAGTACAGAATTCATTAACTACTACAACCTTGAGGAAATGCACGAAGCAGAAAAACAGGATTTCTATCACACTGGTGTAGAAGATGAAAAACTTGCGATTGCTAAAAAGATGTTAGGAAAATATTCTTTAGAGGAAATTCAAGAACTAACAGGATTATCAGAAGAAGAAATTAGCAAATTAAAAGAGACATCTGACTCAATCACAGAAGAGGAATAGAGTGAATCTATTTCTTTTTCTTTTCCAAATAATTGAGAAATTGGAAAGCTATAAAAAATGACAATGTTACTGAATATTTTTAGTTTTCAAGCTATCAAAAAAAGTTTATAATAATGAAAGAAAGAAGGAAAGATATAAAGATGAAAATAATTATAGGCGCTGACCATCGTGGAGCCAATTTAGCAACAAAAATATATGAAAATTTAAAAGAACAAGGATATGACATTATTAAATCAAACGTTCCTACTAGCGAAGAAGATGATTATCCAGATTTTGCTTTTGACGTATGCAAACAGGTCTTAGAAAACAAAGAAAACTTAGGAATTGTTATTTGTGGAAATGGAATAGGGATTTCGATTGCCGCAAATAAAGTACAAGGAATACGCTGTGCTAGAGTAACTTCTAAAGAAGATGCTCATCACGCTAAAAATCATAATGGAGCAAATGTGATTGCTTTTGGTGGAGTGACACTAGAAGATGCTTTAGAAATGATTAAAACATTTATAGAGACACCATTTCCAACAGAAGAAAGACATTTAAGAAGAATACAAAAAATCATAGATTATGAACAAGGAGTATATAATGGATTATAAAATATATTTATATTTTATTTGCACCTTGCTTTCAGTTTTTGCATTATCGGGTGTAAATTTTGATAAAATTATGAAAAAAAATAAAATATGGGAAGCCAGAGTTTTAGTCTTAGTGTTAAGCTTAGCCTTAGGATATATTCTAACAAATTTTATAACGGCATTTATCTAAGAAGGAGCGCACATGAGAAATAAAATTTTACTTGGAGTCGTTGCTGTTTTAACGGTTATTCTAATTGTAGTAGTCATCAGCGTAAAAGAAACTTATTTTGAACCGTTACCCGTGAGTGATGGAGAATCACCTATTACCATTAGACTACTAGATACATCTAACAATACAATAAGTGAAATCAATCTAGAAGATTACATTGTTGGAGTTGTCGCAGCAGAAATGCCAGCCTCATTTGATATGGAAGCCTTAAAAGCTCAAGCAGTTGCTGCTAGAACTTATGCAATGTATAAAAAAGAAACCAGAAATTTAGATTATGATTTAGTAATTGGTGTTTCTGATCAAGCCTATCAAAACAATAAACAATTATTAGATAAATGGGGCTTATCTTTCTTTAATTACTTTTTAAAAGTACGTGATGCAGTACTAACAACAAAAAATGAAATTTTAACTTATGAAGGCGAAGTGATCAATGCCTTTTATTTTGCTATGAGCAATGGTTATACGGAAAATTCTGAATTAGTATTTCAAGAAGATTTACCCTACCTTAATAGTGTACCTTCTACTTGGGAAGATGAATCACTTAATAACTATGAAGTTACGTCATCAATAAGCAAAGAGAAATTTTGTACGAGTCTTGGAATCACTTGTGAACAAATAGAAATAAAAGATATTGAAAGAAGCAATGCTAATCGCGTCTTAAACATTACGATTAACAATCAAGTATTTGAAGGAACAACAGTCCGACAAAAACTAGGACTTCGTTCAACAGATTTTGAAATAGAGATAGTGGATAACAACGTACAAATTACAACCAAAGGGTATGGCCATGGTGTAGGCATGAGTCAATATGGTGCGAATGGAATGGCCAAAGATGGATACACCTATGAAGAAATATTAAAATATTATTATCAAAATACAGAAATAAAAAAAATTAATGTATAAAAAATAATCTTCCTCTCAAAATAGAATTAGGAGGAAAATTATGAAAAA
>DVHP01000086.1 GCA_018711945.1 Candidatus Ventrenecus avicola | reverse complement strand
ATCTTTCAGGATACACATGACATCACTCGCTTTTCCTTTTTCTTTTTTATGGTTCTTTGGTATTTCTCCACCAACAAACAAAGCATCATTAAATTTTCTTTTGGGAATATGGGTAATCCCACTTAAAAATTTAATCACTGGTCCTCTTGCTTCTTTACTCCTTAATATACTTTTTGCTAAAGCATCATTCATTAAATTAATGTTTTCGTTTTTTATTTCTTCTTTTACTAGAGTAGCAGTCATAATTTCACTTCCTTGTCTTTATGTCTTTCTATTCTAAAGACTGAAAAACAAAAAGGCAACGAGAGATTTTGGCAACTTTTGTCATCTTTTGTCGAAAAAAAGAAGCATTAATTAGTATCTAGAGCTTCTTTACACGCTTTTAAAATGTCTTCTAGAGTATCTGCTGAAATCAAAAATCGACTATTATGACAAAAGCGCAAACAACTTGGTAATTTTTCGACCCATTCTTTTGGAAAATCTTTCTTTAATTCGATGGTATCTGGACTTTTTGTCACACCTTGAGCAGAGTAGCCTCCTCTCTTAGAAGGATAAACAACATAGATCGCTTCTGTATTAGGTAATACCTCATAAAAAGATGCATATTTCGGTAAAATAACAATTCGTTTATCTTCCATCGTTTCATAAATACTTAATACATACTTTTCTTCTTCTAAATTTCGTAACTGCTTTTGAATCTTTTGATTTAATACTTTCTTGGCAAATTCCACTGCTGCAAAAAATTCTGTATCACCTGTCGCATCCCGGTCAAGCGGATTTAAAGATTCAATAGCCGAGCAAAGACTATCATATTTTCCTGTATTATCGGATAAATCAAGGCCCTCTATAAAAGATTTATCAATTCTTTGATAAACTTTCTCACCATAAAGCTCTGGTGCAAAAGCACGCCAAAGCTTACCAAAAGAAGCATAAGGAATGCCATCACTCCGTTTCTCGTTATCACTCATATGGTGATCAAATTCTCCAAGTCCAATATCAAAAACGATGCCGGAAAAATCATCGGGTACCTCATGAACTCTCTTAATCTGAATATCAGGAACAATAAGTTGCAAGAAAGCTGCCGAAAACACATCATCTGTATGAAAAGAACCGGAATGAGTAATTCCAACCTTACACTTTTTTAACTCTTCTAATGTCATAATCCACCTCACTTATGATACGTCTCATGATTGATAATTTTAAATGCGCGATAAATCTGTTCCAATAAAATTCCTCGAAACAAGCCATGTGGAAAAGTAAACTTAGAAAACGATAAAGCTAGATTAGCTCGCCTCTTTATATCTTCATGAAGCCCCAAAGAACTACCGATCACAAACGTAATATTAGGATAATGATTGAAAATATCACAAATCTTTGTAGCAAACTCTTCACTAGAATATTCCTTACCAAGGATTTCTAAAGTAATAATATAATCTTTAGAATTCAAATGCTTTTCAATCAAAGATTTTTCACTCTCCAAAGTTCCTACGTCTTTGACTTCAATAATTTCTATCCTTTGATATTTAGAAATTCTCTTGTAATAATCTTCTATCATCTCTGTTAAATAGCGTTCTTTAATTTTACCGACACACACGATCCTGATCATTGCACACCTTCGTAATCTCATTTTGTTTCGCACACACAATATTTGTAAAAGAAATATCGTATTCACCGAAAGTCTCTTCCAATGTTTGTAATGCTTTTTCTTCTGTATTATTATGTTTGGATAAATGCATTAATATAATTTTTTCTGTTTTATTGCCAATTAACTTGGACAAATAAAAGCTACTATCCTTATTAGAAAGATGACCCAGCGTTCCAAGTACTCGTTGCTTAAGCCACTTTGGATAAGGGCCATTCATAAGCATTTCAATATCATGATTGCTTTCCATTAAATAATACGTTCTATTTTCTAAAACCGGAAAATATTTTCGATTCAAATATCCCGTGTCA
Organism: Candidatus Ventrenecus avicola; assembly: GCA_018711945.1. Taxonomy (GTDB): domain Bacteria; phylum Bacillota_I; class Bacilli_A; order RF39; family UBA660; genus Ventrenecus; species Ventrenecus avicola. The sequence goes on along the minus strand of DVHP01000086.1, from coordinate 56,725 downwards.
GTTAAGTATACCAAAGACTCATCTCCAGCCGACAAAACAAAGTTGCGAGAATCACTTGCATCATGACTAGTACGAATAGTAGTTACCTTCACATCTCCCAAATAGAAATCATCATCATAAATCACAACATTAGGATAGTCTTTCAAGCATTCCAAATCATAAAACATCTTCTCAGTCACATAAACTTTAGGATGAAAGCTTTTCAAAAACACTCTTAAAGCACTCACATGATCATCATGCGTATGACTGATTAAAATAGCTGTAACATCCTGGGGATTTTCTCCAATTTCTAGTAGTTTCTCTTTAATATACTTTGCATTCTTTCCAATATCTAACAAGATTTTCTCGTTTTGATAAGAAAAGAAAGTGGAATTCCCTTCGCTTCCACTTGCTAATACCACAGTTTTCATCGGAACAAACTCCATGGACTATACCATCTTCCACCATGGTTTGGCATACCAACAGCAAAGCCAAAATGTAAATGAGCACCGGTAGAAGAGCCACTTGACCCCATATGACCAATAAGTTGTCCTTGAGAAACCACACTTCCTACACTAACTTCCAAATTACTTTTTAAATGAGCATATAAGGTATAATAATTATTTTCATGACGAATCACAACATAATTACCATAACTACCACCACAGCTACTACCATACCAACCATAATCAGCACAGCCATTATATGTTTCTACAACGGTTCCTCCACGTGCAGCATAAATTGGAGAATTAAATCCTGGACCTGAAATATCAAGTGCATCATGGAAAGAACCCCAACGCCATTCATAATTTGTCGTAATAATATACGGAGTATTTGTTGGCCAAGACCAAGAAAGTCCAGTGCTAATGACACCACCTGTTCCACTATTCCCAGTCCAAGAATTAGCAGGATTATAACTTGGACCGACAGCCGTTACTTCTTCTACAGCAGCCCGAATTGTCTCAGAATCAATCAATGTAGTATCCTGAGAACGCTCTCCATTAATAATACGAAGTTCTTGAGTAACTCGCTCAAGTCCTGTCACTCCTGCTTGAGTCACAACACTTTCTCCAGTCTTCAAGGAATTATCCACAACACTCTTCTTCGTATAAGCTTGCTCCACATCTTCGACTGCTCGTACTTCTTGAACCAAAGTTAAAATCGGATCAATAATACTATTAGAGATCGTATCCCCAATCGCAAGAACTGCATTTTCATTACGATACTTCGGATTCGCGATTAATAGTTCTCGTACATTTAGCTTACTAGCTTCAGCAATAGAAGCCAAAGTATCCCCTTGCTTTACGGTATAATTTTCTTGAGTATCCGTAGTTCCATAAAGAAGATATTGAGTAAGCTCATCAGCATCTGTAAATATTTTATCTTTCACAGAAATATAAGCCTGTTTTACAGTAATAGATTCTTCAAATTCCATATGTTTAATATAAGTACCAACTGTCGTAATTTCTTCTTGAGTATTAGTAATATATGCATTATAATCTTCTTCATTAACGAATGTAGTAATAAATTGATACTCTGCATCATAAAAAACTTGATCATCCAACACAGCTATCTTAGTAACAGTTTCTTCTTCACCTTCTGTAGCCGGTGAGGTAATAGTAATTTCATAGCCTTCCACCGTGAAATCACTCTGTTCTTGAATCTCTTTATAAATTTCTTTTGCCGAAGAAATATTTTCATCATAAGTAACATATTCTAAAATATCAAACCCATTTGGTGGATAAACTTGATCAACCGCATAAGTATCCTTAATTTCTTGTTGTTCTTCATTAATTAAATTTAATAGTTCGTCTCTATCTTCTACCAACCCTATTTTTTGTCCATCTAAGTAAACTTGATAAACACTTCTAGGAGTAGAAGGTTCTTTATGAATTCCAATTAGTACGACTATCAAAACCATACAAACAGTAACAATCGCAACAATGATTTTATCTTTCTTCTTCATAATGTATCCTTTCGACTAATTCATTATAACAAAAAAGCATTCGTAAATCAACGAACACCCAAAATATCAAAATTATTTAGAAGAATCATCTTTTTTTCGTTGAGGACTAAAATTTCCCATCGATTCTACAGCCTCATCAAGTAATCCATTAATTTTTTCCTTATATAAAAGCAATATCTTTCTAGTAACTTCGCAAACTTCTTCCACAGAAATACCTAAAAAATTAGCAATAGCCTCTGACGTATAATACACATCATTTACATAACCAAGTCTAAGAAAAAAAATCACTGCTTCTTTTGGGGTTAAATATTTTAACATTTCATCAAATCGCATTTGTCTCAAAAACCCTAAAGCAGCAACAAAATCCCTGTTTTCTATAACAGAAGAAGGCTCTAAAACAGAAATCGTTTGAGCTTCTACAGAAGCTTTTTCTAAATTTGTTTCAGAAGAAATTTGATTAGTATGTTTTTCCTCTGATATTTCTATATCAGGGTCATCTAAATTCTGCATTTTTTCTAATTTATATTTCATTTTCCCTACTAATGAATCATATTTTTGCGTATGCTCAGAACTTTCCCATTCTGGCCTATGAGAAGGATGATCTAAATCGTCTCCATTTCTAAGGTCGAATATCTCTTTTTCTTCTTCATTAAAATGCTCTATAACAAAAAGAATATTCTTTCTATCATACTTCCTAAGCGTTTCAAAAATAGTTTTTAATTTCTTTGGCATAATATCATTTCCTTCCTTTTCATCCACAGATTTCTTATTAAAAATTTGTTGTTTCTCTTCTTTATCTGCTTTCTTATTTTTTTGATTAAAATAACTAGACTTATGGATAAAAGTGGGATCGGTTCTATAATTTTTACGATATTCTAAAATACGGTTCCTTGCTTCTTCAGGATAATCCATATAATTAACATACGACATAATATGAGGAGATTTTCGTATTTTAGAAATAGCGTTTAATTCAATCTGGCGAATTCGTCCTCGAGTAACACCATATTTTGTGGCAATTTCTTGGAATGTCATTTCTTGCGAATCAAGTCCAAATCTTAAATATAAAATATCTCTTTCCCTATCGGTCAAATTTACATCTTCTAGTAACTTCCGGACATTTCTTTGCATATCCAAAAGTATATAATCAGTAGCGATGTCATTAGAATCCGGAATAAAATCTAGAATCTTACTCTCTTCATCATCCCCTACAATTTGATGAACACTGATAGTATCACTAAGTAAACGATATAGTTCATTTGCTTTTTCTCGAGAAATATGAAGATATTCTGCAATCTCCTCTATAGTTGGCTCACGATTCAATTCTTTTTGGAGGCGTGCATGCTCTTTTGTAAATCGATTTAAAGAATTCTTAATATATTCGGGTACCCGAATATTTCTTCCCTTATCAGTACATGCACGACGAATAGTCTGTTTAATCCAATAGGTTGCATAAGTAGAAAATCGAAAGCCTTTCTCGCCATCAAATCTTTCTACCGCCTTCATAAGACCAAGATTCCCTTCCTGAATTAAATCATCAAATGATAATCCTTGTCCCAAATAATGTTTGGCAATGCTAACAACTAATCTTAAATTATGCTCAATCATAGTATTTCTAGCTTCTTCATCGCCCTCTTTGATACGTTGAATAAGTTCTAATTCTTGTTCTCGATTTAAAACAGGTTTACGAATAGAATTATAATACGTTTGCAGAGAATTAACATGATTCAAAGAATCAACTAACTCCACGTCTAATTCATCATCCACAGTTTCATTCATTGGTATATCATGTAAATCACAATAAAGAGAAACAAACATACACAACGTTTCATCAGAAAATTCTTTCAAAGAATCCAAAGTTCCTTTACAAATACTTTCTTGATACGTATCAACCACTACAGAAATATATTTAGAAAAAAGAGGATTTTCTAACATCTTGGAACAAAAATCAGGATTGAATGGAAATTTAATCTTCTGAAACAAAAGTGACAAATTCTGTAGTACACCAATAACTTTAGAAATATCATAGTCAGAGTAAAGTTTTTTAAAATATAACTTGATATAACGATTCATAATAATTGAAAATAACTCATCATCTTCAAGATCTTTCTTTAACTGCTCTTCCAAACCAGCACAGAAATGTTTTTCAAATAGCTTAGTAAAATCTTCTTCTTGAAAAGAATATAACTCATTTTTTAAATCAGTAATAATATCTATTGCTACACTTTCTATAAAAGAATCACTAAAATTTGCATAAGAATATGGTTTACATAACTTCTGGATAAGAGGTAACAATTTTTGGTACAATTCTAAAGAAGAAAGACTCTCTAACATTTTCTTAGTAACCTGCATACAATCCCCCTTATCAATCTAAAAATCATTTTCATTTAAAGGGGAATAAGGTTTAAAACAACTTTTATTTAACTCAAACAAAATCTGAAATAACCCTGTACCACCACGTCTATGTTTCGCGATAATCACATCAACAGGAACAATATTACTTTTATTTTCTGCAGTCTTTGTTTCAAAATAATCTTGACGGTTTAAAAAGAGTACTAAATCGGCATCTTGCTCGATAGAACCAGACTCACGCAAGTCAGCAAGTCTTGGTTGATTAGACTCACGTCTTTCTGCATTACGTGATAACTGTGCTAATGCAATCACTGGTACTTTAAGTTCCATTGCCATCGTCTTAAAAGCACGAGAAATTTCAGAAACTTCCACTTGTCTTGACTCTACACGGCCACCGGTTGTAACTAACTGCAAATAGTCGATCACAACAAGCCCTAACCCCTTAGGGCTTGTTGCAAGTCTTCGACACTTCGCCTTAATTTCAGGAGCTGTCACAGAAGCATCATCTTCAATATAAATATTCGTATCTGCAAGCTCACTCATCGCTTCTGTATAACGTTTCCAATCATTATCATTTAGCATACCCGTTTTTAACTTATCGCCTTCAATTTGCCCTACTGCACTAATCATACGATTAACAAGTTGTTCAGCACTCATTTCCAAGTTAAAAATCGCAACAGCCTTATCCGTAGTCATCGCTGCATTCGTCGCAATATTAAGTGCAAATGCTGTTTTTCCCATACCAGGACGAGCCGCTAAAATAATAAGTTCTCCTTCATGTAATCCCGCCGTTGCTTTATCTAAATCAACAAACCCAGTAGAAAGACCCGTAACAGCACTTCTATTTTTACTCATTCTCTCTAAATTTTCATGTGCTTCTCTTAACGCTTCACTAATTGGTTTAAACTCACTTGTTTTACGAGTTCGAATAACATTCAAAAGTTTTTGTTCAGAACTATCAAGAAGTTTTGTAAGCCCTTCTTCTTCATTATAAGCATCTGTAATAATATTCGTTGCCGTATCAATAAGTCTTCTTCTTGTCGCTTTTTCTTTCACAATCTCAATATAATAATCCAAATTTGCACTAGTAACAACAGAACTTATTACCTCAGTTAAATAATCGATCCCTCCGATTGCGTTTAAATTCTTCTGCTTATCAAGTTCATTTTTAACAGTAGTAATATCAATTGGCGTATTACTTTTATAAAGTTCCACTAATGCTTGAAAAATCTTCTTATGAGCATCTACAAAAAACATATCTTCTGTAATATTCTCCATAATTTTTTCCATAGCATGAGAATTTAAAAATACAACTCCTAAAACACTCATTTCTGCTTCTACATTTTGTGGCATTTCTCTAGCTGCCATATACTTCACCTACTTTTTTAAAACTACTTTCATTTGAAAAACAACTCTTTTATGAAGTTCAATCGTAATAAGATGACTTCCTAAAGTATCCAGTGGATGGTCTAACTTAATACATTTTTTATCAATAGAATATCCCAATTTTTTTAATTCATCACTAATTTGTTTCGTAGAAACCATTCCAAATACTTTATCATCTTTTCCCGTTTTCACAGAAAAAGTAAGAACTTTCTTTTCCAACACCTTTCGTATTTCTTCAAATTCTTTCACTCGATCTTCTTCTTCCAAATGTCTTTGAAGTAATGACTTATCAAGCACTTCTTTACTCCGTTTTGTCTCAGCAACGGCAAGTCCCTTTTTAATTAAAAAGTTCGTAGCATACCCATCACTAACATCAATAATATCATCTTTTTTTCCTTGACCTTTCACATCTTTAAGTAAAATAACTTTCATAACGACCTCCTTATATATATGCACTATATTATATCAAAAAACTCATGAATATAAACACTTAATTAAATGTCATACATTTAAATTTTTTATATTTTTCTTGTAAAGTATCACGATAATCTAAAGAATGACGTTCATATTCTTGAATCCATTCCGAATAAAGCTCATATCTTTCTAATTCCTCAAGCAATACATATTCCTTAACTTCCGCAGTAGAATAATCATAATATTTATGATAATATTTAATTCCTTTATCTATTTCTCCAAGTAAAATGCTAATATCCAAAATACACATAGTACAGTCATTGATTTCTTCTTGTAAATAAAAAGTTTCTTTTCGCTGCTTTTCATATTCTTTTTTCTTTTCTTCCAACTCTCCTACTTTTTCCATTAATACTTGAATTACAAAGTGTTTATCATCCGAAGAAACTAAATGAGAAATAAACGTATCATAAACATCTCTAGATAAACTTTCATATGGATCAGAAGGAAGTCCCAAAAGATCGATACATTTTTTTAGAGTATTTTCACTGTGCCCACGATTCAAAATCCTTGTAAAAAGCATATTACTATATTCATATTGACTCACTCCAATTGCACGAAAAGTCTCCCAATTAGCAAACAAAAGATAGTTAGAACCACGACTAATTCTTTTATAAATTTCAATAAGTAAATCCGTAGCCAAAACACCTTCCATACTACCCGCATCATACGAAATAAGTTCCTTATAATACCTTTTAACTTTAAATCTCCATCCACTTCGTTCCTTTTTAGAAACTTTTCGATTAGGCGATGCATAATACCCTTGATCCACATCACTTAAAAATTCAAGAATCTCATTTTGCAAATCTGACAAAGAAACCTTTTTTTCTTGAGGCTTTGTCTGCAATTTAAAGTCTTTAATGAACTCATCAATCTGATATTCTTCTTTTTTTGCCTTTGAAACTCGTTTATAAAGTTCTGCAGCGATTTTTATAAGTTCTTTTTTATCATATTTCTCTAATTCCTGTTTTAGTTCACTTACTAACATTTTATCACTCCATTCATTTACTAGTATAATCGAAAAAGAAAACAATTCATAGAAAAAAAAGAACACTTTTATCAAAAAAGTATTCCTATTTCACAAATGGAATTAAAGCCATAAATCTAGCATATTTAATTTGCTCGGCAATATGTCTTTGATGTTTTGCACAAGCACCAGTCATACGTCTAGGTAAAATTTTTCCTTTTTCACTGATATATTTATTAATAATCATAACGTCTTTATAATCTACGCTTTTACCAGCACACATTTGACATATTTTTTTCTTCTTTCTTCTAAATTCAGCCATTAGTACGTTCTCCTTTCCTAGAATGGAAGATCATCGTCGGACAAGGCAATTTCATCTCCAAAATCTTTAAATGGATCTTCTGATACATCAGTAGTCTCCATTTCTTGAGGCTCATTATAACTTGGCATAGGCTGAGAATAATCAGCATTTGAGAAATTTGATGTATCAGTAGCATTACTACGACTACCTAAGAACGTAACATTATCCGCAACAATATCTGTTGTATAATGTCTTTGTCCATCATTACCATCATAACTTCCTGTTTGAATTCTTCCTTCCACAGCCACTTGAGAGCCTTTACTACAATACTTGGCGATATTTTCTGCTTGCCGTCTCCATGCAACACAATTAAGAAAATCTGTTGCCGGTTGTCCATTTTGAGGATTATAAGGTCTTGAAACAGCTACAGTAAAACGTGTAACTGCAATCCCACTACCAGTAGTTCTCATTTCAGGATCTCTTGACAATCTTCCTATTAAAATTACTTTATTCATATTTTACTCCTCTTCTTGACGAATAATCAAATGTCTTAAAATAGTTTCATCTAAACGAATTTTACGATCAAATTCTTGAATCGCTTCTTTATTAGCTTCTACTTGCATTACATAATAATATCCATTAAGTTCTTTTTTAATAGGATAAGCAAGCTTCTTTTCGCCTAGTTCCTTCGCTTCTACTACTTTACCTTTAAGTGTTTCAATTAAGTTCTTATAAGTTTCTGCACTTTTCTTAACATCTGCACTTTCCATAGTAGCCTTCACGATAAACATAATTTCATATTTGTTCACTTTCTACACCTCCTTATGGTCTATTGGCTTTTTATCAAAGTAAAAAGCAAGGAGTAATCTCTTACTCGCCACTTATTTTAGCAAAAATTATGTTCTTTGTAAATCAAAAATCACTTCTTTTTCTTAGTTTTTTTTCGCGTTTCTTCTAAAGATATTTCCTTTATAAACGAATCTGCTAAACAAGTAAGTTCATTATCATTCAACAGATTCCTATTCATATTAGATTTATACAAAAAAATCTGAATCAAAAAATCACTAATAATTTCTTCAATATAAAAAGCTTTTTTACTATGTTCATAGTAATTCATAGAAGAAACATAAAGTTCATAAGGATGATCTTCTTTATTCAATATTTGATACTCTACATCACTACTATCTTCCATACCTAGCCTTTGTTGCAGTGGCAAAGGTATCACAATCTGATATTGATAAAGTATTTGAAGTACTTTAGAATGTATCAGTCCTTGCTGATCTTTTTTTGCCATAAAATCATAAGAAGAAAGCCCACTATTATCACGAACTAGCAAAAAAATCGGCATTTCAAAAACATCAGAAGCAACTAAATTTCCCCTTTGAAATTCGTATGAAATTCCCTTATAACAAGAGACAAAATAAGCAAGAATTTCCCCTAGTTGTGTCATATCATGAGTTTGGTATTTCATTCTTGCATCATAATGATTCGTTAATTGTTTACTTAAAGAACTAATTTCACTTTCTAATCTCTTTTTCTCAGTGTTTAACGCATTTAAAAGCTGTGCCTTATCATTATATATTCGTAGAAATTTCTCAGATTCATCTATCTGTGCGCTAAGTTTTAAAATATCAGTATATAAATCATTTATCTTCGACTCAATAGAGTTTAAACTCTTTTTTTTATGCTTTAATTCCTCATAAATATGTTGTAATTCTTTTACTACCATCGCATTCTCCTTTCAAATTCATACTTACTCTATTATATTACAACTGAAGAAGAATATTGACAAGCTAAGAGCAAAAGAAAAACAGAAAGTTGACAGCAGAAAAAAGATATATAGAAATAAAAATGCTTCCCTTATCATTTAAAGAATATATTTCCGTTTTTGATGCCCAAACAGATATCTCAAGAAAATTTAGAGATTATTTAAGATACAGCTCTTTTCCTCAAGCCGTAGAACTATACAAAATAAATCCAGAAAATATTAACATGTTTCTAAATGGAATATATAATACAATACTATTTAAAGACGTAATGCAAAGAAAAGGAATAACTGATAAAAATCTCTTAGAAAGAATTACGAAATATTTATATGATAATATTTGTAACAAAACAAGTATCAAAAGCATCGTAAATAACATAGAAGGACTAGAAAAAAACTCATCTTACAATACAATATCCAATTACATTAATGCACTGTTAGATAGTTACTTAATATTTAGAGCAAATAGATATGATATTAAAGAAAAAGAATATTTAAAAACACAAGAAAAATATTATGCCATAGATATCGGTCTTAGATATTACATGCTAGGCCAAAACTCTGGTAAAGATATGGGGCATATTTTAGAAAATGTTGTATATTTAGAACTAAAAAAGATGTATGAAACAATACCTATAGGTGAAATCTATGAATATAAATCGTTTAAAAGAAATTAGAGAAGATAAAGATATAAACCAACAAGAAATCGCAGAACTTCTAAATACCACCCAACAACAATATTCAAAATACGAACTAGGAATTCAACTTATCCCAATTGACAGATTAAATATATTAGCAGATTTTTATAACACAAGTATTGATTACTTAGTAGGAAGAACAGATGAAAAAAGACCTTATAAAAAAAGCATTATGAATAAAAAATAAACCAGAAAACATGTTATAATAACTTTGGTGGTTCTATGCAAAAAATAATAATAACAACAAAAGAAAAAAAGAAAAAACAATTAAAAGAAAAAAATCCTTTTGACAATATAAAAATAATGACATTAAAGGAACTAGAAGCAATCTATCCTTATAAATATACAGAGAAAACACTTGACTACATCATCACAAACTATCATGTTCTACTTGATATTGCTAAAATATACCTAGAACAAATCATCAAATATCCTGTAGAAAAAATAACCGGAGAAAAAGGCGAATTTTTAACCAAATTAAAAAAAGAATTAATAAATCAAAATCTCCTAGAACCAAACGAACTATTAAAAGAAGAATTAAAAAAGAAAGAAATTCTAATTTACCTTCCTAAAACCAAACATTTAGAAAATTGGTTAGAACCATTCTCTATAAAATTTGAAAAGTCTACAACGGAAAACTACTCTTCAAAAATATACGAATTAGAAACTCTAGAAGATGAAGTTCTCTTTGTAAGTGAACAAATTCACGAATTACTAACGAATCATATTTTACCAGAACAAATAAAACTTACAAACTTAAAAAGTGATTACTATCCTGCAATAGAAAGAATATTTAAATTACAGCACATTCCAGTAAATCTTTCAAATGATCCAACTTTAAACCAAACGCATATCGGAAATACGTTTCTAAACAACTTAAAAATGATGTCTCCAAAAGAGGCTTTAATAGAACTGGAGCCATTATTAACCACAGAAGATACAATAACTATCTACAATCAAATCATCGAAATAGCAAATAAATATATTCATCTAAAAAATGCGAGCATGTTTATAACAAACGAGTTATCCACAACAAAAAGAAAAAAACAAAAAAATAAAAACGCTATAGAAGAAGTACAATTTGATGAATTAGAACCAGAAAAGGATACCTATATTTTTCTCTTAGGCTGCAACAACGACTTTCCAACTATTTATAAAGATGAAAACTACTTACCAGATAAAGTACTAAGAAGCATCAACGAAGACACAACTACCGAAAAAAACAAACTATCCAAAACAATCGCTTTAGAAAAAATAAAAAGTTGTCAACACATGACTATTACATACAAACGAACAAAAAATGGTTCCGAGTGCTACCCTTCTCCACTTTTAAAATATTTAGAAGAACCTTCACACCCCGAACTAAAATGGAACACATCTCACTTACTAAATCAAATTTATTTAGGAATAGAAACCGATGAATATGTAAAATACAATACCACTTCAAAAAATCTAGAATTTCTAAAAACCCATTACCAAATTCCTTATCGAACTTACGATAATAACTATAGTAAAATACCTACTAATACCTTACACACTTATTTAAAAGAACTAAAGCTTTCCTATACCTCAATTGATATTTATAATAAGTGTCCTTTCCGTTACTTCATAACTTACATTCTAAAAATCATTCCTTACGAAAGTACTTTCACATTAATTATCGGAAATCTCTTTCATAAAATTTTAGAACACAAAGATACAGAAAATTGGGAGTCCTTATATGACGAATTATCCACAGACTTTGAAGCAAACTGGAAAGAAAAGTATTTTTTAGAAAAATTAAAACCCGAACTAAAAAACATACTAGATACCATAAGCACACAAGAAAGTGAAATGGACTTACCATATGAAACATTTGAAACAGAACTTTATATTGAAGTTCCTAGTCCTCTACCATCTGCTTTTGAAGGTAGAATTGACAAAATCAAATATCAAAAAACAAAAGAAAACACCATCGTATGTCTAATAGATTATAAAACGGGTTCTACCAAGATTTTAAAAGAATTAATCCCCTTAGGATTTAGCCTACAACTTCCTCTTTATTTATATTTAATAAAACATACAGAACAATTTAAAAGTGCCTCTGTTGGAGGAATTTATTTTCAAAACATCTTACCAAATAGAATAAATAGAAACGACAAAAAAACGTACGAAATGCAAAAAAAAGATGCTTTAAAATTACAAGGATACAGCAATAGAAATCAAAAAATACTACAATATGTCGACAAAAACTACAACGACTCTAAAATCATTAATGGTTTAAAAACAAAAAGTGACGGAGAATTCTATCAATATGCAAAAGTACTAGACGAAAGCGATATGGATACATTAACGAGTGTTGCTAAAAACTTCATAGAAAAAGATGCTTTAGAAATCCAAAATGGGGAATTTCCTATGACTTCTAAAATCATTGATAATAAAACAAACATCAGTTGTGAATATTGCAAATTAAAAGACATTTGCTATCATACAAACAAACAAAATGTATATTTAACAAGTGACAAAAACTTCTTGAAAAAAGAAGAAACAAAACAATAAAGGAGGGATACTATGGCATGGACACCTGACCAATTAAAAGCAATTCAAGAAAGTGGTACCAACATCATCGTTTCAGCTGGAGCAGGTTCCGGAAAAACCGCGGTCTTAACAACAAGAGTTCTTGAAAAACTAAAACATGGCATTCATATAAATGAATTACTTATTTTAACATTCACGAATGCTGCCACAGCCGAAATGAAAGAACGAATTAAAAAAAACATCGAGAAAGAAAACTTAAGTGATGAACTAGAATTGATAGACGCATCCTATATTACAACCTTTGACTCTTTTGCTTTATCCTTAGTAAAAAAATATCATTACTTACTAAATATTCCCAAAAACATTACCATCACAGATGCTTCTATCATTACCCTACAAAAAAAGAAAATATTAGCGGACATTCTAGAACGTTTCTATCAAGAAAAAAAATCTCATTTCTGTACCCTAATAGATACCCTATGTGTCAAAGACGATGAAGAATTACAAAAAAATATTTTAGCCTTAGCAGACAAACTAAACATGAAAACCGATTTAGAAGATTATTTAAAAAACTACTTATCCACATATTATAACGAAGAAATAGAACATCAAATCCTTCAAAGTTATACGAAAATTCTAGAAAACAAAATAGAAGAAATCTTCATCGAACTAGAAGACAATAAAAACTATTTTGATACAGAATATGAGTCCAAAGTGCGATCTTCTCTTACTCCATTAAAACAAAATACGTCTCTAGATGAAAAAATAGCTATCATAAAAGCCTTAAAAATTCCCGCTTCCCCTCGTGGCAGTGAAGAAGAAACAAAAGAAGCACGCGAAAAAATAAATACCAAACTAAAAGAATGCAAAGCTTACTGTGTTTATGGGAGTGTGTCTGAAATCCTAGAAGATTACAACAACACTAAACCTCTCATCACCGCCCTTCTAGAAATACTTACAGACTACTTCCAAGCATTAGAAAAATACAAACGAGAAAATTATATTTTTGATTTTACAGACATAGCCAAACTCTCTTTAAAACTTATCAAAGAAAATACAAGTATTAAAGAAGAACTAAAAGAAACATTCAAAGAAATCATGGTCGACGAATACCAAGATACCTCAGATATTCAAGAAGAATTTATCTCACTTATTTCCAACCACAACGTCTACATGGTAGGAGATATTAAACAAAGTATCTACCGATTTAGAAATGCAAACCCTTATATATTCAAAGAAAAATATGATAAATACAAAAATGGTCTAGATGGAATGAAAATCGATTTACTAAAAAACTTTCGTTCCAGGAGTGAAGTCCTAGATAATATTAATATTATCTTTAATAAAGTAATGGACGACGAAATAGGAAATGCTGATTACACAAGCTCTCATCAAATGGTCTTTGGAAATACAACTTATATCGAAGAAGGCAAAACAGAGCATGATAACAACATGGTAATTTATACTTACGATACAGACTCCAAAGAATACAGCAAAGAAGAAATAGAAATATTTGCAATTGCCAAAGATATCCTAGAAAAAATAGAACACAATTACCCAATTCTAGATAAAAATACTAATACTTTAAGACCTGTAACATACAAAGACTTCTGTATCATCATGGACCGCAATAGCACCTTTGACCTTACCAAAAAAATCTTTGAATTCTTAAGTATCCCTCTTTCTTTATATAAAGATAAAGAACTCAATAACGGCTATGATATCTACATCATAAAAAACATATTAAACTTACTTATCCACTTAAAAGAAAGAAACTTTAACCAAGAATTCCGTTACTCACTAGTAAGTATTGCAAGAAGCTTTCTCTATCAAATACCAGACGAAGAAATACTAACCATGATAAAAGAAAATATCGAATTACAAAGCAAAATAGTAAAAGACTTATCCCCAATTAGCCAAAGATTAGATGACTTATCTCCAAGAGAAATCCTAATGAATATCATAGACAAAACCAATTATTACGAAAAATTAATCACAACCGGTAATATCAAAGAAAGCATTTTAAAAATAGAAAAAATCATTGAACTCGCAAGTACAAGTAACTTAGACATTTATGAATTTAAAAATTATCTAGAAGAACTCCTAAACAAAAACGAACTCATTAAATTCAACGTAGGCTCCTCTTCTTCCAACACTGTGCGCATCATGAACATCCATAAATCAAAAGGATTGGAGTTTCCTATCTGCTATTTTGCAGGCCTTTATAAATCTTTCAGTAAACAAGATTTAAAAGGAGACATCATCTATGTACCTGACATGCCTATATACATTCCAATTTGGAAAGAAGGCGTTTATGAAACCGTTTTAAAACTACTTATGAAAGACAAAATGACAAAAGAAGATATCTCAGAAAAAATTAGACTCTTCTATGTCGCATTAACAAGAGCCAAAGAAAAAATGATTTTATTCCTTCCAAACAAAGAAATTCCCGAAGAAAGAAAAACAAATGACGGAGTTATTTTGAAAACTATTCGTTATAAATACTCTAGCCTAGCTAGCATCCTCTATTCTATTCCAAGTGTCTTAAAACTTTATAGAGAAGATTTGGATTTAAATACATTAGGACTTACCAAAGACTACATGATACCAAAAGAAAAAGAAAGCATCAAAGAAACCATCACCCCTCTAAATATCACTGAACTAAATATAGAGGATATAGAAATAAAACAACAAACCTTTTCTAAAAAAATGAACAAATTAATTGACTTATCCACAAAAAGAAACATAGAATTTGGTAATACCATGCACGAACTATTAGAACACATAGACTTAAAAAATCCAAATCTAAAACTAATAAAAGACCCATTTATGAAAAGTATCATAGAAAAACTATTAACAACCCCTCTTTTACAAAATAGAAAAGATGCAGAAATATACCAAGAATACGAATTTATCGAAGAAAAAGATGGTACAGAATATCATGGAAAAATAGACTTAATGTTAGTATATGATAATCACATTGATATCATTGATTACAAATTAGACAATGTCACAGATGAAGCATACATAAACCAATTAAATGGTTATAAAACCTATATAGAAAACCATACCGAAAAAAAAGTAAACACATATTTATTTAGTCTACTTTCCGGTACTATGACTACATTATAAGATTGAGCAACAAAAACTCAATCTTTTTTTGTAAAACAATTTTTACTTTTTTTGTAAAGTAAAATTTGCTCAAAATGTAAAATAAAATTTGCTTTTTTTGTAAAATGGTGCTAATATGAATATAGAAATGGAGGCAATACTATGGAATATTTACCTCGAGTTGTAGACAGAGAAATTGAAGAACTTATGGAAATAATGGGTGCAATTCTAATTGAAGGATGTAAATGGTGTGGAAAATCAACCACTGGTGCACATCATGCAAAAAGTGTTATAGAATTTCAAAACCCTGACCAAAAAGAAGAATTTGAAGAAATCAAAAACACAAAGCCATCATTATTTTTAAATGGTGAAAAGCCTAGAATGTTCGATGAATGGCAAATGTACCCTGTTGTTTGGGACTCTATCAGAACAGATGTAGACCATACAGGGCGAAAAGGACAATACTTACTCACGGGTTCAGCCAAACCCCAAGAAGGCGAAGTCATGCACAGTGGAACTGGAAGAATTGCCAGAGTTTTAATGCGTCCGATGAGTCTTTATGAGTCAAAAGAATCGACTGGAGAAGTCTCTTTTAAAGATATATTAGCCGGAAAAGATATATCTGGAGAATCAAAATTATCATTAGAAGATTTAGCAAATATTATTGTAAGAGGAGGATGGCCAGCAGCTATCAGTATAGCAACCAACAGAAAATTTAGAATAGCCAAAGAATATGTAAAATCTTTAATACATGAAGAAGTAAAAAAAATAGACGGTACAGAAAGAAATCCAGAAAAAATGGAAAGTGTATTAAGAAGCCTTGCCAGAAACATATCTACACAAGTATCGAATTCTACCCTACAAGAAGATATCAAAAATAGTTTTGAAGATGACATCTCTAGACCAACACTAATAGATTATTTAAACACATTAGAAAAACTATTTGTCATCGAAGAAGTAAAAGCCACAAATTTAAATTTAAGAAGTAAATATGCTATTAGAACAAAACCAAAAAAATATTTCGTAGACCCTTCTATTGCTACTGCAATTCTTGACATACAACCAAATGATTTAATAAATGATTTAAAAACCTTCGGCTTACTATTTGAGTCCCTTTGTATGCGTGATTTAAAAATATACACTGAAAGTTATGGCGGTAGTATTACTTTCTATCGCGACGAAAAAGATTTTGAAGTAGATGCAATTTTAAGAACCAGTAACGGAACCTGGGGTGCAATAGAAATTAAGCTTGGAGCCGGATTTATAGATCAAGCAGCTCAAAATCTTTTAAAATTTAAAGAACACGTAGATACGAAAAAATGTGGAGAACCTGCATTCTTACTAGTATTAACGGGAGCAAATTATTCATACAAACGCAATGATGGAGTATACGTCGTATCTATTGGAACATTAAAAGATTAAAATAAATTATCCCCGCTTAAATTCATGAGTATTCAAAGGAAAAGTAATAATAACTTCAGTGTACTCTCCTTCTTTTGAGAAAATTTCAATAGACAATCCTAATTTCAAACAAAGTTCTCGTGCCAAATAAAGCCCCATTCCTGTGGAGTGCTTTTTTTGTCTTAAAGACCCAGTAAATCCTTTTTCAAAAACACGCGGCAAATCAGAAGCTTGAATACCACAACCATTATCCTTAATATGAACTAAAACACTATGTTCTTTCGATTCACAAAAAAATTCCAAAGTCTTCTCCTTTTTATCAAAATACTTCAAAGAATTTTGAACAATCTGCGATAGAATAAAATGTAACCATTTCTCATCACTAAACACCGTAGTATCTGCATCATAAACAAGAATATGCACACCTTCCTCTAACAAATAAGGCTTATAATCTAATAATACCCTATGAAGCAAATCAGAAAAAACAAATTCCTTAATAAAATAATCTTTTTCTGGATTTCCACTCCGTGCATAATAAAGCATTTGCTCCACACAGCTATCAATCTTATCTAACTCTTTTCGAACTGTTTTATTTTTATGATAATCAAACAACATCGACAAAGCACACAAAGGCGTTTTTATCTCATGAACAAAACTTAACGTATATTCTCGGTAATCAAGACTTTCTTGTTCCAAAGAACTAATCTTATCATTCATAGCTTTACACGCTTTTTTTAAAGCATAAATATAAGCTTGATTTTCTAAATTACTCGATTTTGGTATCATCTCCGAAATATAATACTTCTCATCCAACTGATCTACCAAACGAATAACTTGCAAATACTTTTTCTTTTGTATCATAAAGTCAACAACTAAATACAAAAATAACAATCCGATCAAAATAAGAATAATCAAAAAAATATAAAAAAACTGAATTCCAGCCATACTAAGTATCAACAATAGAAAAACAATCGTCGTAGCTTGAAACAAAATATAAAAAATTTTATTTTCCAAATAAAGAACAAACTTCATAACCGGTACCCCTTTCCTCTCACATTAATAAGAAAATTAGAAATACCAATTTCTTGTGCTTTCTTTCTTAACCGATTGATATTTACAAGTAACACCGTATCATCTAAGTAATATTTATCATTCCAAAGTTGTTCTAACAACTCATCTTTCCCAATAATACGATTAGGATTTGTAAAAAAATAATACAAAATACGAAATTCATTCCGTGTAAGTTCTACTTCTTCTCCTTGATATTTTAACATCGATAAATGCAAATCCAATGTAACACCATTTTTAGTAATCTCTCGGTACAATATCGGATCATTTAACTTTAAGGCACGCTTTATCTTTTCAAGTAAAACCACTTTATGATAAGGCTTGGTAATATAATCAAATCCCCCTACCTGAATACTTTTTAACTCATCTTCCGTTGCACTGCGACTTGTCAAAAAAATAACCGGAACATTCTTATGATTTTTTATTTTCTTGCACAATTCAAAACCGTCCATATAAGGCAAATTTACATCTAACAAAATCAAATCGGTATTTTCTTTTAATAAACTATCATAAACATTCCTAAAATCATCAACTAACGTTGTTTCATATCCAGCCTCTCTAAGGGTTTTATCAAGTTCACTTCGAATAATTGGTTCATCTTCTACGATTGTAATATTCATAACATCACCCCATATTTGTTATTATACTATAACTATCTAATTCTGATTAATATTTCTCTTAAAGCCAAAATAAGTAGCAAGAAAATAAATCACATAAATAACCAGAAAAATCACTGTACTTAGAAAGAAATATCCCAAATAAGCCGTTGGACTAGGAAGTAAAGTTTGATAAATCTGGTTAAGAAGATATACAGTTCCAAAACTGATAATAAAAGGATAAATAACTGGAACACCAAACAAAATATAAAGTTGTTTTCGTATTGTTTTATATAACACCTCATCTCGAACACCCAATCGTTTTAATACTGTATAACGATAACGATATTTCGCACTATCACTAAGTGATTGAATTGCCAAAATAGTCCCGACAATCGCTGCAAAAATAAATGCCATATATACACAAATAGAAGTAACCAAAGCAGTCATAACATTCGATTCTTCCACAGTCGTTCCCTGCACAGTAATCCGGTAATTCTCACAATGAGAAGTCCCATCTTCCATAAATCCACACAAAACATCTCTAAGTTCTATTTCTAGCTTTTCTTCTAAAGCACTCGTTGTTTCCTCACGAGTATCGATAGAAAGAAACGTCTCAAAAACATCAAGACCTTTTAAAGCCTCATCCGGTACCACCACAACATAACTTTCATTAGAAAGTCCATAAAAGAACATCTCCGTCGTAATATCTTTTTGATGTAATTCTACGCCATTAGATAACAAAATCGTTTTTATAGAACTATCCTTAACAAATTCCATCCCGGCAGTTTCTACAACCAACAAATATTCATCATTATCAAGAGAAGTAGGTTCCTTTCCTTTCATTTCAAGCAACCGATTATAATCACTAACCTTCATAAGCCTATCATAAGGTTCACTTTTATAAGAATAAGCTGGCAATAACTTTTCAATATTAGAATTTGTATCCAAATAAATATCATACATCACATAACTAGAAATAGTATAATCTTCAGAAACAACAGCAAGAACATCTTCTAAATATTCCCGATTTTCTAAATGAACTGAGACATCAAAAGGCGCAGTAGTCTCGATAATAGAGTCATAAAGCCCTTTATTTAAACTAGAAAAATTTAAAAACAAGAAAGTAAACAAAATCAATACGCCGAGTGTCCCCATCGTAAATCCCATTGTCCGTGCTTTCGATGCATAAGTTCTAACCAAAAACAAATAATCCTTCCGATACTTAATTTCTTTCTTCCTTAGCACCAAAGACAAGAAAAAATCAGAAACACTAAACATCACACCATAGATACTAAAAATAAATAAACAAAGTCCAAAAATCAAATAAGTCAACACGGAACTATCTTGTACCAAATCTAATTGAAACTGTGAATTCCAAACAAGAAAAGCAAAAAACCCTAACAAAAGACTAAAAACAAACAAAAGCATACGATGTTTTCCTTTGCGAATAACTTTTTCTTCATTTTGCTTTTCCAAATAAAGCAACTGATAAATATTAATTCTCTTCATTCTCCGATATGCCAAGAATAACACGATAATATATATAAAAACAAAATAAATAAACAATAAAAGAAATGCCATAACATGAAATTTAATAAAAATAATCTGTGGTAATTCTAACACTTGAACAATAAAAAGAGAAATAAACTGACTAAAAACAAAACCAATTGGAATAGCAAGAATAAGCGCTACAAAACCAAACAACACATTTTCTAAAAGAAACATTCTAGAAACTTTTTTCTTCGGAATACCAAGAAGCAAATACATTCCAAATTCTTTGCTTCTCTTTTCAAACATAAACCTTGTCGTATAATTAATTAAAAAAGAAATAACAACCACAACAATCACATTTACAAAAACAATCGTACTTTTAAAAGTATCCATATTTTCCGAAAGAAACACAACCTCATCTGACCACGAAACCAAGTTTAATGCAAACATAAGCGAAAAAAGTGTAGTAATCGTAATAAAATAAATAAGATAATCTTTACTACTTCGCATCACATTTCTAAAAGCCAACTTACCGAGCAAAGAAACCACCTCCTTGACTATCCCCTATATTTCTTTTAAACCCAAAATAAGTAGTCAAAAAATAAATAATATAAATTAGTAAAAAGACAAGCAGATTAATAAAATAATATAAAATATACACAGTATCCGTAGTTAAAACGAACTGGAAAAGATGATTTAACGAAAAGACTGTAAAAAAGCTAATAATGATTGGATAGATAACCGGGAACAAAAAGAACACAAACAATTGCCTAAAAATAGTTTTATCAAGTTCACTCTCTTTTACTCCAAGTTTACTTAAAACTTGATAACGATATTTATATTTTGAAGAGTCACTTAACCCTTGAATAGCTAAAATTGTTCCAACAACAGAAATAAAAATAAATGCAATATAGAAACAAACAAAGGAAACAATAGTAATAAATCCATTATTAGTAGCCTCGACACTTCCCCGAACCGTAACATTAGCAAGGGAATAACAAACTGTATATCCATCATCCTCTTCTTCACAAATATCTGGGACAAGAAGTCTTTCAAACACTTTAGCAAACTCCTCCGTTGTTTCCTCTTTCGTATCCACGATAAGATTGGTAGACTCTACCGCTAGTCCTTCTACGGCATCATCTGGCACAACTAAAAGAAAACCATAACCTGTTCCCCAAGCATAAGTATAGCCATCTGTAACAACATCTTTTAACTTTAACACCTCATCATTAGGCAAAATAATTTCCTGAATAGAAGAAGTATTCGTCAAAATATCTTCAAACTCCCGTGTCGCATGAATAAGATATTCATCTTGCTCCAACTGTAAAGGCTTATCCCCTTTTAACTCTAACAACTTATTATAATCACTTAACTTTACAACCTGATCATACTCTCTCCATCCACCAAGCTCTCCTAATACCTTACTAACATTACGATTAGACTCCGTATATCCATGATAAACAAACTCCTCCTCTATCGTATAATGCTCCTTGATAAAATCAAAGTACAAAGGAATTTCATTTTCATCTATCTCCGTAACACTAATATCATAAGGAGCCGATAGCTCTAACTGATAATCAAACATAGCTTTAAACAAACTAGACAAGTTTAATGCTATTAAAGTAAAAGTAATAAGTACAGAAATCGTTCCTAAAGTAAAACTCATTGTCTTCACTTTAGAAGAAAAAGTTCTCACCAAAAACAAATAATCTTTCTGATACTTTAACTTTTTACTTTTTAAAACTACCTTCAATAGAAAATCTGCTAACGTAATAACGACACCATAGATACTAAAAATAATAAGAACAATACAAAGTAAAACTGTTGCCATCGAAGGATCAACACCAGGTCGATGAAACTCTTGAAAAAACAAAGCCATCGCAAGAATTCCTAAACCAAGAGAAACAAAAAACGATACATTACGCACTTTATTTTTCCGAAATTGTTTTTCCTCATTCTTCTTTTCTAAATAAAGCAAATCATATATTTTCACTTTTCGAATTCTTCTTCTTGCCAAAAATAGTACAAACACATAAATAAAAGCAAAATAAGCGAATAACAACAAAACAGCTTCTATAGAAAACGTAATATGAACAATAGACTCTAATTCAAATAACCCTGTTATAATAAAAGACATTAATAAACTAAGAATATAACCAACAAAAATAGCCAAAGGAATAGTCAGAAGTCCTAAAAAAACATTTTCTAAAGTAAACAAATTAGAAATTTGTTTTTTCTTAATTCCTAAAAGAAGATAGGTACCAAACTCTAGACTCCTTTTACTAAACATAAATTTAATCGTATAATTAATCAAAAAACAAACAACAAATAAAATAAAAATATTTACAACATGCATAACAATAGCAAAGTTATTCATTACATCGCTTAGTTCTAGAATCTCAGAAGAACTACCAAGCAAATTAAAGGCAAACAGAAAAGAAAAAGCTAGAACAACCGTAATAAAATAAATGACATAATCTTTAGCACTTCTTTTTACATTCCTGACAGCCAACTTACCTAACATTTTCTGTATCTCCTCCAAGAAGTGTTAAAACATCAATAATCTCATCAAAGAACTCCTTCCGTGATTTATCTCCTCGTAAAATCTCATTAAAGATTTTACCATCTTTTAAAAACAACACCCTCTTACAAAAACTAGCACTAAAAGTATCATGCGTTACCATTAAAATAGTCGCTCCTAAATGTTCATTCATATCCCTCATAGTCTCTAATAACATTCTAGAAGATTTCGAATCCAATGCCCCGGTCGGTTCATCTGCCAAAATTAATTTAGGATGCGTTATTAAAGCTCTTGCACAAGCACATCTTTGTTTTTGACCACCACTTACTTCATAAGGAAACTTTTTCAAAACATCAGAAATTCCTAATTTAGAAGCAATATCTAAAACTCTTTTATCCACTTCATTCACATCAGTATGATTAATAATTAAAGACAAAGAAATATTCTCTTCAATACTTAAAGTATCTAACAAATTAAAGTCTTGAAAAATAAACCCTAAATTCTCTCTTCTAAAATCCGCCATATCATCTTCTTTAATTTCTGTAATATCCTCTCTACCAACATAGATATGTCCTGAAGTAACATTATCAATTGTCGATATGCAATTTAATAAAGTAGTTTTCCCTGAACCACTCGCTCCCATAATTGCCACAAACTCTCCTTCATCTACTTGAAAAGATATCCCATCAACGGCTTTAGTAATATTATTTTTAACTCCATAATACTTTTTAACATTTTCTAATTTTAATACACTCATGATAATTCCCTCTCTTTCTACTACATTATACCAACGAAAGAGCAAAAGAAATATTACAATTTTGTTAACAAAATACAACAAAAAAAGACTATAAACTAGCCTTTCCATAAAAATATTGTTAAACTTTTTAAAATTTAAAATCTATTTTATCAATTGGTATAGAAATATCCTTATCAAAAAAAGAAATAGGATCACTCTGAGATATATGCTGTTTTTCTTCTGTACATAAACAATAATTCTTCCTGTTTTCAAACAAAAATTCATAATGCAAAAGATAAGAACAAAGCCTAGCTTCTTTATTCAAATTCCAAGGATAACAATAATGTTGATCAATAAAAATCTCATTTCCTGTATAGGAAACAAAAGGTATTTTTTGCAAACTAGAACACATACCAAAAACTCGGTATCTCGGTCCACCATAAAGCTTTTCATAATAAGAAACGTTAGTACTTATTTTATAGGTTCCCCTATCAACGTATTTAAAATCTTCAAGAGTACCATCAAACAACTTTTTATTAGTATAAACATCAAGCATTAAACTTTTAATAAAAGGAATAGAATTTTTCTTTAAATAATCTTCAAAGGAAATATTCTGATAGTTCTCATATATAAACAGTTCATCTGAGTCAACCATTAAATATTGTTGGCCTACCCCATAATATTCTAAAATCTGTTGTTTCCAACCACACATTTTATAACAATCAAAATTCTCATGTATACTCCAAAAAGAAATATGAACAGTTTCAGAATATTTTTTTAAAATTTCTGTAGAACAGTCAGTAGAATGATTATCAACTAACACAAAATTTCTTATACCAATATCAATATAATGATTAATCCATTTTTCCGCAAAACATTCAAAATTATGATAAAAACAAACTAAAATAACCCCCTTTTCAAAATGAGAAGGTTCTATTAATTTAAGGTTTGTAGATTGAAGACCATTTATAAAATTTAAAAAAACATAATCTGATAATTCAATATTATTAAATTCTTTTTTTACCATTTTAATTAAGGTATTTTTGAAAGACTCTCGAATATTCAAAGAACGAACAAGCTGAACTCTCTCTTTTATTTTAGTATCTTTAACTTTTTCTAACACTTCCATGTATTCAAAAAGAGGCTGAAAATCAACGTGGACAAATTCTTCAATCTTTCCTGTTTTAATATGCGGCGTTTTTATATTTAATATTCTCTTCATATAAGAAGTAATAGACCCATGAGAAACAATTAAGATGGTATTGTCACAAAAATTATTTGTATAAACATCATATAAAAATTCACATAATCTTGTTTCTATATCAAATTTATTTTCACCATACTCGCCAAATCGAACAAAGTAATCGCCTTGAATTTGCTTTATTCGCGTTTGATCCAAATCATCATTGTTTTTCTTACCAGAATATTTTCCATTATTTATTTCATGCAATCTATTTTCAATCACTACTTCTGTCTTTGGATACTTCAGAAACACATAATGAGCTGTTTGAATAGTTCTAGGAAAAGGAGAAACATAAATCTTATCAATAACCGCTGGTAACCCTTCCAAAGACTCTAAAACAGATGCCTTCCCTTGTTCAGTTAAAACAGACCAATAAATTTCTTTATCAGAAATGACTTCTCGCACATTGTCAGTAGCTTCCCCATGTCTCATAAAAATCAAGTTCATGTCACACCTCACAAACTACAGATAAAAAATCTAATAAAAGCATACCACATTTTTAACAAAATTCTACATATTAAAATAAATAGAACTGCAGAAATCAAATCGTACTCTCATACAAAACATGAAACCATCTATCATAAAACAAAGTCTTCTTCTTTAATAACTTTACAAAATGAATAAAATAAAACCCTAAGAAGAAACTTCCCACAATAAGCCAATACCAAAGGGCCTCGACAACAGAAAAGGATAGAAAATAATAAAGAATACCAGCTCCATACAAGAATAAAATTGGCAATCCAAAATAATAAAAGAATAAAAACACAATTCGCACTGCCTGTCTTAAAAATGTATACTTAGGAAACTGCACCCGTACATGAAGAAATTTTCCTCCCAACGTATATCCCCTAGTGAGTGTTGGATAGACTACATAATAAAGAATAAAAAAGATAAGAAGATAAAATGGAATAGGTATAAAAGGTTTCGTTAGTCCTCCTAAAAAAGTGTATAAAAACAAATCTAAGAAAAATAAAGTAATTCTTCTAAGTCCAGAAACAGTTTTTCCTTCCTTAAGTGACCGCTCATCAATTTCCTCACGACTTGGTAATACCTTAAGAAAAAAGGCAGCGATAAAATATCCAAGAACTCCTCCTAAAGTATTTAAAAACAAATCATCTAAATCAAACAACCGATAAGGTTTTGGATAAATAAAATAAAGTCCCGTAACTTGTGTAATCTCAAAAAACAAAGATAAACAAAAACTATAAAGAAGTGTTTTCTTAAAACTACACTGAAAATAATAACGTAAATAAATACCAAAAGGAATAGTCATCAAAATATTAAACGCCGGCACATAAAAGCACGACTCAGTCATTGCTTTTAAATATGTGCTAGCATCATTCCAAACAAAAGAACTTTCCTTCATAAAATCAACTACAAACGCAAACGGTTGCAATCGTATCATATTCGTATTATTTAAAACATCTTCCCTTTTAGGTAAAGGTAAAATAACTAAAAAATAAATCACTAACAAATACAAAATAAAAGAATAAATAATCACAACGCGCCATTTATCGATTGACCCATATTTATGATACTGATGTAACATAAACGGAACAGTAAAAAAAAGAGCAATAAAAGGGAAAAGAAAGATTGCAGTTTTAATCGCTTCACCATAACCCATAATATCCCTTCCCTTCTTTTTGCTTTTTAATGTGCTCGAATAATATTTTTACTACAGAAATATGTCACTAAGAAATATCCACCATAAATAACAATAATAAAAATAGCAGTCATAATAATAGAATAAAGTAATTGTTCATTTCCAAATGTTTCTAAAATAAAATTACAGAACATAATTCCAAAAATAGAATGAATAATTGCTAGAACAAGAGGAAATAAGAAGAAAATTGCAATCTGTCTAAACAAAGCACGTTTAATCATCTTTTCATCTGTTCCTATTTTTCTAAGCATAGTATAACGTTCACGGTTATCACTACTTTCACTAAGTTCTTTCAAAGCCAAAATAGCAGCACAAGAAATCAAGAAAATAATACCTAAATAAAGTCCAATAAAGGTCACACAAGCACCAAGTCCAACACTACCTTCATAAATTGCAATCTTAGAAGACGCTGAAATAGTCGTAGAAGATGCATAAGGATGATTATCCAATTGAACAATTTTATCTTCAATTTCTTGTTTCTCCTCATCAGTCTCCGCTTTATAATTTGCAATCAAAATATTTTGAGCCCGAATACTTTCATCAACCGCATCATCAGGAACTACAAAGAACCCTGTATTAATATGATTACTACTCATTTCTAAAAATCCATCGATACATTCCTCGTATTTTGGATAATAAACATTGCCATTTAAAGTGATAGATTCACCCATTTTTAAAGCCTCATCACGAATCATAACCCACGAATCAAAATCAGCTATAACAACATACTCATCATCCTCTAAATGAACAGGTTCTAAATGAAATAATGAAGCAACCTGATTATAATCACTTTCCCGAACGATAGCTTCTGCAGAGTCATACATCAAATTAGGAAATTGATTTCTTATTTTCTCAAAAGAACTTCCCAACGTATCACGAATAGTAAGATCATTGGTCGCATAAACATTAAAATCTACAATGTCTTTAAAATATGCATCAACATCAAAATCCATCCGTTCTAAAGTCTCTCGAACACTAAGATGCGAATCCTCTGCCTGTGCCTCTGTTACACGATTGTTAGGTACCAAGTCCAAATTCTTATCAATCTCAATATCAGCAGGAGCAAGTGTCGTCAAATTTGCTGTCATAGAATTCTTAATAGACAAAGCAGACGATAACACACAAATCGTAATAAATAACATCAAACAAATCGTTGTCATAGAAAATACAGTTGTATTTATCTTACTACTAATCTGTCTTAAGATAAAACTATTAAGTCCCTTATAATAAAACCTCTTATTAGACTGAACAATCCGTAGTAAAAGACCAGACAAAGACCAAAAAATGAAAAAAGTACTAATCGCTCCAATAGCCATAATAACTAAAATCTCACCAGCATAAGCCATGGACTCGACATCTCCGGTCACCCGCCAATACGCATAACCAAGAAAAATTGCCGAAATAATAAAGACAACAATACAAACATAAGGATTTTTCATTTTTACTTTTTCACTTTTACGATTAGCTTGAATTAAATCAATCAATTTACAACGACTAATATTAACCGTATTAAAAATCATAACAACCAAATACATAATACTAAAATAGCCTAAAGTTTTAATACAAGCACTACTAGAGAAAACAAACTGAAAATTTGTAAGGTCTGCTTCAAACATATTCGCAACAAGCAAACTCATAAACTGCGATAAAACGACTCCTAATCCAAGTCCAACCACTAATGATAAAACACCTATCAACAATGTTTCAATAAGCAAAATTGCTGAAATCTTACGCTTACTCATACCAAGTGTTAGATAAATACCAAACTCTCGATTTCTTCTCCTAATCAAGAAACGACTTGCATAAATAATCAAAAATCCTAGAATAAAAGAAACAAAGACACTAACACCAGATAACATTTGGTTCATCAGTTGAATAATCTCTTTTGTAGAAGAGGAAACATTAATCATAACCGTTTGACTATCTATCGCGTTAAATACATAGAAAATCGCTACCCCCAAAATTAATGTGAAAAAGTAAATAGCATAATCTTTAAAACTTTTCCGGATATTTTTAAAAGATAACTTACAAAGCATCATTTAAGTCACCCCCAAGTAAAGTAACCACATCTATGATACGGTCAAAAAATTCTTTACGGGTATCTTCTCCTCTACGAAGTTCTGAAAAAATCTTACCATCTTTAATAAAGATAACACGTGTGGCATAACTTGCTGTAAATGCATCATGAGTAACCATTAAAATTGTTGCTAAAAGCTCTTGATTTAAATATTGAAATCTCTCCAAAAGCATCTTAGCAGACTTTGAGTCTAGTGCTCCAGTCGGCTCATCTGCCAAAACTAACTTCGGATTTGTAATAATAGCTCTCGCACTTGCTACTCTTTGTTTTTGTCCACCACTCATTTGATAAGGATATTTTTTTAAAACATCTGTAATATCTAACTCTCGAGCCACTTTCTTAATTCGTGTATCCATTTCACTCACTTTTGTATTTTGAATAGATAAAGCAAGTGCAATATTTTCATAAGCCGTTAAGGTATCAAGCAAATTAAAATCTTGAAAAATAAACCCTAATTCTTCTCTTCGAAATTTATTTAAGGAATTACCTTTTAATTTCGTAATATCCATACCACCTACAAAAATATGACCACTAGTCACTTTATCAATGGTTGAAATACAATTTAGTAAAGTTGTCTTACCAGAGCCACTTGCCCCCATAATAGCTACAAATTCTCCCTTTTCTACTTCAAAAGAAATATTATCAATAGCTTTTGTAAGACTAGACCTACTTCCATAATACTTTTCAATTTTATCAACTTTTAAAATTGTTTCCATACTATTCCTCCTTGTTTACTACCCCATTTTACGAAACAAAAAGAATTTTGTCGCTACTTTAATATTACCAAACATTACAAAATCTTAATATTAATCGTCAATTTGATAGAAATGATTTTTAGCAAATGATATTTTTACAATAGTATGGTCATTCACTTCAGAAGAAATTTCTATTTTATGACCTAACTTAGTACAAAGCTTTTTAGCAATATAAAGTCCCATACCGGTAGACTTACTATGTGTCCGTCCATTTTCTCCAGTAAAAGATTTCTCAAAAACTCTTGCAATATCTCTAGGTGGTATTCCAATACCATTATCATAAATCGAAAGAACAAAAAAATCCGGATAATCTTCCCCAGTAATTCGTATCTCTTTTTCCACATGATTTCTTTGATACTTAATACTATTGTTAATAAGTTGATTGATAATAAACTCTAACCATTTCGCATCACTAAAAACAGAATATCGAACATTAGAAACACTTAAATGAATATCATTCTCTAAATAATCATCTTTATTTTTTAAATTCACATTTTTAAGAACTTTATCTAAAGGTACTTCACTGATAACAAAATCATGCTCAAAATTCTCACTTCTTACATAATAAAGAATTTGATCAATATAATTATCCAACTTTTTTACCTGACCAACATATTCTTTTGGCATATTTCCATGATTATGATGCATTAAAATCAAACTAACAATTGGAATTTTTACTTCATGAATCCACATTTCAATATATTCTTTAAAATCATTCATTTGAAATTCATAATTTTTAATATATTCATTCATAGCCTTATTAATTTCATAAAAAGCATCATAAAAAAGTTGTCCTTCATAAAAACGTGGTCTTTCTAATGTTTCTAATACTAAATACTTTTTGTCCAAATGTTCTAAATTTAAAAGAAAAGTATTATAAAAAGACTTCTTACGAAAATAATCAAGAAAAAGAGCCAATACTCCAAAAATAAGCATCGAAAAAAGAACAACATTGGAAAGAACTACAGGAACTTTAAATGCAAAAAACAATAAAATTAACAAAAAGAAAAAAAGAAAAAATAACAGAATAAAAACAAATTTATCTTTTAAAAACAATGAAAACTTCATAATAAAATATACCCTTGTCCCTTTCTTGTTTCAATTGCATTCTCTATTCCAAACTCAGTAAGCTTTGCTCTAAGTCGACTAATATTTACTGTAAGAGCATTATCATTAATATATTCATCATTATTCCACAAGTCAGTCATTAAATCATCACGACTAACAATACTTCCTTGATGATTAAGCAAAAATTGAAAAATTATCATTTCATTCTTCGTTAACCAAAGTTCTCTTTCACCATCACTCAAAACACCTTTCTTCGCATTTACATTTAAATTTCTATAAGTTGTAACATCATTATTCTTTCCGGCTCTTTTTAGTACAGCCCCAATCCGAAGAAGCAAAATATTTGGATTATAAGGCTTTGTAATATAATCATCTGCTCCAAAACTCATCGATAATACTTCATCTGTTTCATTATTACGACTTGTTATCATAATAATAGGAACCTCTGACTTCTCTCGAATACTTTTAAGTAAAACTTCTCCATTAATAACAGGAATATTAATATCAAGTAACACTAAATCAACAGAAGAAGCCAAGATTTCTTCAGTAGCTTTCGAAAAATCTTGTAAAACAACCGTTTCATATCCAGCATGATTAAGCATTTCCTCTAGTTCTTGACAAATAACTTTATCATCTTCTACAATCATAATTTTTTTCATTAGAGTTCACTCCTTTCCTTTTATTATAGCACGAAAAAAAAGCAAAAAATGTTACAATTTTGCAAGAGTAACACCCCAAAACTATAATCAGAAAAAGCATAATCTTAAAAAAATTTAACAAAAAACTTATAGAAAAACTAACACTATGTGCCAAAAACGTGAAATTTATAGCATTATTTTACTTTCCATATCAATACATAAAATAAAAAGTTGCATTCACAGCTTTTCTTATTTTAAAAAACTAATTTTCAAAAATATTTGACAACCACTCATCAAAAGGAATAATTCATTGAGAGTCTTCACGAACAATTCCAAACCCATGAGGCATAATTTCTAACACATGAACATCAACGGAAACTTCATCAAGTTCATCTGAAACATAAGAAGCGTCCAAAGAAGTTTCCATTTACAAATCCGTCATAATGCAAAACTTCTTCACCGCACAAGATACCGCCTGCTGAAAAACCAATAATAGCAATATCCTCTTCATCAATCTGATAATCATCAGCATGACTTCTGACATATCGAACCGCCCGTGCTGAATCAAGTGCTCCCTCTTGCATAGTGTAAGGACACACACGGTAATGAACCACAAAAGTAACATATCCTAAACTGCTAAGCTTTTGAGCAACTTCTTGCCCTTCCGTAGTTTCCGAACGAAATTGAACATCTCCTCCTGGATTAATCAATACAGCACCCTTCGCATCTCCTTCTGCCTCATAACGTGTCATATATGGAACAAACCCTGGGTCATAAAAATAATTACCAGTATTAATACACCCGTGAGTAACTCTCATGTCAACAAAAATTAAAAAAAAAGAAGTAACTTTGATTACTCCTAAAAACTACAGCTTCCACCATTTTCTATAAAATAATTTTCAATATTAGTAATACTACTATCTAAATTAGCCCAATCAGTTAAATCTTTTAAATAAACTTGCATACTAGCACTACAATTATCACACTGAAAATAATCTTGTTCACCAATTGTTATATGATAAACGTCATCTTTAATAGAACATGTCATACTAGTAGAAGAAATAGAATCAACAGAAGGTTCATTTGGAACCAATGTAAACATAACTATAGCAATCACTATAAAAATAATATATAAAATAAATAAGACTCCCAAAACTTTCAATATTTTAATAATAATTCCCGCTAACTTTTCGGTATTCGAAATTTTACTTGCTAATATTCCATGAACATCATTATCAAGTAATTCATCAATACTCACTTGAAAAACTTGTGATAATTTCTTTAATTGTTCTGGATTAGGCATTGTTTCATTAAGTTCCCAGTTAGAGATGGTCTGCCTTGTAACATCCACCTTAAAAGCTAGATCTTCCTGAGATAAATGCTGTTCCTTTCTATACTTTAAAATCTTTTCTCCGAGTTTCATAAACTTCTCCTTTCATCTCCACCATTATAGTAAAATACAAAGAAAGTTTCTACCAAAAAGCTTTGGAAACTACGCAAAGAAAATTAACAATGAAATATTTACAACATTTAAAATCTTAACTTGTTCTAAAAAAAGATGTTGTCCATAATAATATCCGTTATATCTGAATGTCAACCATCTTCCCTTTCTTATCAACAAAGAATTAGAAAGGAGCGGTAATTATGCGAAAAATAGAAATCAACTTTTTTTGTGTAATCTACCTATTATGAATAGTAATTTAAAAATTAAGACACCTGAATCAACTTCATCATTAGTTGAATCAGGTGTCAAACCAACATTTAGGGATGCATCTGATCACCACTTCAGATATATCCTTTTTTATTTTATGAAGTTTCCTTCATCCATAGACATGATAACAAAAATTATTATTTTTTACAAGAAATAAGTTAGTTCAAATACAAAAAATATTGCTTATATTTTCACGCTGACCTATAATATTATTAGCTACAAAAAAAAGCAATAAAATATATATGTAAAAATTATTATGTTAACGCATTTAATAATACAATAATTAAGATAGTTAGGAGAATTAGATTTTATGAAATTAGGGAGTTTTGACAAAATAAAAGAAGATTTAGAACAAGAAAAACAAAATAACGAAAAAAAAATCATATTATATGACGAAAAAGCAAGAATATCAAAAGTAAATACATTTGAATATAAAGCAGGAAATACTTTAGCTTTTTCAATGATTAGCTATTTAGTAATTTTTCTTATATCATTAGTTTTAATCAAAAATTTAGGAATTATCACTTTTACAAATATTATCCCCGCACTAAGTTATCCCGCAATAGTAGTTGGAGGTTCTTTAGGAATTGGAACTTTAATTAACAATCTAATAAATAAAAAATTTCAAACAAAAAAAAGATTGAAAGTTTTTTCTACCGCAAAAACACAAACCGAAAAATTAAAAGAACAGCTACATTATCAAATAGAATTAGAAAAAGCTATCAATAGAAATCTAGTTATAAATCAAACTATAAACCAAGTAAATTCCACCGAAGCAATGTTAAGAGAAATATCAAGTAAATATGAGATAAATGATAAAAGTGCTTCAAAAAAGGAAGAAGATATTAGAAAAAGAATTGAAGAATTATCCATTCTTGTAAAAGAACAATATAATAAATTAGATATACTTTCAACTCAAAAAGTTTTACACAATAGATTTTGGCGAATAAGATCCAAAATTCAGATAATAACAGATACGTTTGTAACAGCCACATTAATTGGTATGTTTACAATGTTTTTTACCGAATTACCACTTATGGTGATAAATGAAGCAGTAACATATAGTTCAACACTTTCATTCATAACTACTACCTTTACACCATTTATTGTTGGAATCATTGGTGCCTGTGGATATATGATAAAAAGAAATAAAGACCACAAGAAAATATTTGATAATTTTAATGCACAATTAGGTGAAAATGCTTTACCAGAAAAATATGAAAAGTATGATAGTGTTTATAAAGAACAAGAAAAAATTAAAACATTAACTGAAAAACAAATAAGAAATATTAGTTTAACTGTAATTCAATTAAAGGAAGAACAACAAATATTTAACAGTATGGATTCAAAAAAGGACTCAGAAATGCATCTGGAAAGCAAAAATAAATCAAAAGAGCAAAAAGATATTTCATTTAAAGACTTTTCACAATTATTTACAATCGAAAAAAATTTCAACGATCCATTACCTTATGAAGAAAAAGAAACAGTATTAGTAAGAAAAAGAACGTATACTAACCCAAACGATAAAGAATAATAAAAAAGTATCGAACTCAAAAAAATTTTGTAACAAATATGTAAATAATAAATAGCCATGATAACAAGGAACTGTTAAAGTTTCTTGTTATCATTCAAATAATATCATAACGACATCTAATTTTATTTTCAAAAATAATATATTCTATTACACAAATTCCATAAAATAACGAGTTGCAGTTTCTTCTTTTACTAAAAATCCAATTCTTTTATATAATGAAATAGCTTTTTGATTATCTTTATATACCCATAAATACAGTGGAGAAAATTGCATAGTTTTATCTTTTAAAATACTAGAACCAATTCCTAAATTTCGATATTCTTTTTCTAAATAAATCTCATCTAGTAAATAACCATCTTGATAAGGTCTAACTAGCACACAACCAACTATATTACTAGAAACTTCTATTAATTCAAAAAAGTGTAAATATTCTAAAACTTCATTATGCACATAATTACTGATTTTTTCTTGCTCTTCCATAGACAACTTACCAGCATAATCAAAAACAGTCTGAAGTTTCCAAGTTTCTAATAATGAGATATCTTTAATATTTGCAATTTTTAACGTATACAAATTACCACTCCTTTAAAAAAAGAGAAAATATATTTCTATACTTTCTATTTATTAGGATCCACTAAAATTTTAACAGCTGGATCATCACCACTGGTAAGTCTTTCATATGCATGTTGCACTTCCTCCAAAGAAACAATATCATCAACAAACTTCATAACATCAATTTGTTTACTTGAAATCAAATCAATACATGTTTGAAACTCTTCTTTGGTATATGCAATAGCGCCTTTCATAGTAAGCTCACTCATAACACCCACTACAGTTGGGATATTAATAGCACCAAGAGCCACTCCAACTAAAACAATCATTCCTCCAGGACGACAAGTCATAAGCGCACTACTAACGGCTTTATCATTACCACAACATTCAATGACAACGTCAAATCCATTTCCTTGTGTATCTTCCATAATAGATTTCATAAAATCTTCACTAGTTGCATCATAATACTTATCCGCAACTCCAAGACTAACAGACTTTTCTCCACGTTTTAAATTTGTTTCACTCACCGCTACAAAACTAGCACCTTCTTTTTTAGCAAACATAGCAGAAACCAAACCAATAATACCGCCACCTATTACAAGAACTTTTTGACCAACTTTGATATCTGCTAAATGAATTGCGTGAAGTCCAACAGCTGTCGGTTCCACCATTGCCATTTCTTCATCTGTAACATTATCTGGAACTTTAAGTACCATATCAGAACGAATGGCCATTTTAGGTGCCAATGCCCCAGGATTGGTTAAAGAAAGTCCCGTTGCATAAGTCCATGTCTCTCGACAATATTGAGGATTACCTGTCAAACATGCTGAACAATGACCACATGGTGAAATAGGAAGCCCAGTAACACGATCTCCAACTTTCAAATCATCACGATTTCCTGTATCAGTAACAACTCCACAAAATTCATGACCCATTACTAAACCTTTAGGCTCTCCCATATCCCAATAATGTATATCAGAACCACATATACCAGCTTTTTTTACATCAATAACAACACTGCCTTCTACACTCTTAGGTTCAGGAATATCTCCAACTTCAAATTCTCTTTTTCCTTTCAACATTACACATTTCATTATCCATCACTCCTTATATTTATAGTAACAGAAAATAAACTTCTTAAACATGCTAAACTTACCAATTGACTCAAAATTGACAATTAATCGTTTCGTTCTTCCATAATTTTTTCCAGCAAACCATCTTCCATATTAATTTTAGTAGGAACAATATACTTCGCATCTATTTTATGAGAAATAGTATTTGTAATTACTTTCATAGCTCTAGAACCATCAAACCATAACGGATTATCACTGTTTTCACGAATACGATTCAAAGATGTTTTTAAAGCATCATGATCATAATTATCACTTTGAGTAATACTAATCATATATTTTTGCTTCTCACTATGATATAACGTATTCTCCCCTAATTCATAACGTGCATTGTTATACCAATACAAGTGATCACCACCAGCTAAAATTAATACATCACAAGTATACGGTAAGTCTCCAATTAACGAAGAAACATAATCCGATACTTCATCAAAACTACAAGTATTATAATCTTCTTTTAAAGAAGGAAATTGATTGGTAACATCAACAACACCAAAATCATAATATTTTTGTTCTACCACTTCTTTATTCTTAACAAACAAAAGCTCTATAGAACCTCCACCACCAATAAAAATACAAATTTCTTTATCATAATCAATATCGGCATAACATCCATATGCAGTATAAAAAGCTTCATCACTTTGTGAAACTACCTGTATTTGTAACTCATAATGTTCTAATAAATACTGATTAATCTCATTCAATTCTTCTTGTGAAATTTTCCTGAAAATACTACATCCAAAAATATAAATATTTTTAGTTTTTTTAAGTGTCTCTTCAATTACTTGATACAACTTTTCTAAATCTTGCTGTAGAGTTTGCTTATTCAACTGATAATTTCTTTTAAATTCAATTGTAGTAGTACTATCAAACACCAATTTTTTATTTTCATAAATATGTACTTTTGTATTATTACTTCCTATCTCAATAACAGCTAATTGTTTCTCCATAAAAAACCTACTTTCTTTAGCAAAAGTATATCATAGAAACATAAGATATTTACATCATTTCTTGATACTTTTCTACTATTTAAAAAAATCTTTGCTAAAATAGTATATACAACAATAGAAGGGAATAAAATGAAAAGTTATTTAAAAATACTAATCGGAAATGTATTATTAACAGGAGCATATACTTTTCTAACCGTGCCAAACAATATTATTAATGGTGGAGTGACTAGTACTTCCTTATTAATTTCTCATTATTTAAATATAGATATAGGCTATATAAGTACAGCAATTACACTTTTTCTATTATTATTTGGCTTAATTACTTTAGGGAAAAAAATTTTTTTATTAAATCAGCTTTCAGCAGTGTTTGCTATGTTGTTTTTTTTAACATATTTCATCAAATCGCCATTCCGATAAAACTTCCTATCATCGTCTGTGTTATTATCGCAGGAATTCTAGTAGGAGTTGGCCACTCTTTATGCTTAAGAGAAAACTCATCCACAGTAGGATATGACGTAATTGCATTATTTATTCATAAAAAAATACCAAAGTGGAACACAGCCATTATTCTAAGAGTCATCGGTATTTTTGCTCTCCTAGTGGGAATTGTTACCTTTGGAATTCTCTCAGTCATCTATGGCATTATCTTTACTTTAATTCAAACACAAGTAATATATTGGATGACAAAAACGAAAAAAGAATCGACTACTTAAACATCGATTCTTTTTATATACAACAACAATTTTAATCATGATTTTCTTCACTTTTTATATGTGTTTTTTTCCAATTTTCAATCTTTTCTAACCGTTCTTTTACCCTTAATTCTTTTCCTTGAACAGTCGGGATATAATAAACACGATTAGCTAAAGTCTCTGGTAAACAAGACATTGTGGTAATCTTCTCTTTCGTATCATGCGCATATTGATATCCTTCTCCATAATGAAGTTCTTTCATTAACTTAGTAGGTGCATTTCTTAAATGAAGAGGTACAGGTTCCGCAATTTGCTCCGTTGCGTCCTTACGTGCAGCCTCATACGCAACATAAAGAGCATTCGATTTAGGAGCCACAGCTAAATAAGTAACCAACTCAGTAAGATTAACATTACACTCAGGCATTCCAATAAAATGACAAGCTTGATAACAAGAAACTGCAAGCGTTAAAGCAGACGGATCAGCAAGACCAATATCCTCACTAGCAAAGCGAATAAGCCTACGTGCAATATATAATGGATCTTCTCCCCCTTCAAGCATTCTGGCAAGCCAATAAATAGAAGCTTGAACATCACTATTACGCATTGATTTATGTAAAGCGGAAATCAAGTTATAATGTTCTTCCCCACTTTTATCATACATCAAAGACTTTTTATTTAAACATTGTTTCACAATTTGTTCCGTTACAAGAATACTACCATCTTTTTCTTCACTATTTAAAACAATCATTTCAAGCATATTTAAAGCACAACGAGCATCTCCATTTGCATATACTGCAATTGCCCGAATAAGAGAAGCATCTATCAAAACATTTTGTCTACCAAACCCCCGTTCATCTTTTATAGCACGATTTAAAAGAACACAAATATCTTCTACAGAAAGAGCTTGAAGCACAAAAACCTTACATCGTGAAAGTAACGCTGAATTAATTTCAAAAGATGGATTTTCTGTCGTCGCCCCAATCAAAATAATACTTCCTTTTTCTACAAATGGTAAAAAAGCATCCTGCTGAGCTTTATTAAATCTATGAATTTCATCAACAAACAAAATAGTCTTAGTTCCCACAAGTCTACTTTCCTCTGCTTGTTCCATAACATTTCTAATTTCCTTAATTCCACTTGTCACAGCACTAAAATTAATAAAAGTAGCATTAGTTTGTCTTGCAATAATCGTCGCAAGAGTTGTCTTACCAACTCCAGGAGGTCCCCAAAAAATCATCGAAGGAATTTGATCTTGCAATATCAATTTTTTTAAAATTTTTCCTTCGCCAAGTAAATGAGATTGTCCTACAAACTCTTCTAATGTTCTAGGTCGAATACGACTAGCCAAAGGAATATTCTCATTTTCAAATAAAGAGGATTGCTTCATCACATCACCGCCTTATAAATTACATCTATTATAGCACAGCAAAGAAAAAAGAAGAAAAATATTCTTCCGCTAGAATAACTCAAGAAAAAGACATTGTTCGGTAGTGTTCTCTCATATTTTGAAAGATAGTATCTCGCTTTTCGATACATTCGAGATAAAATTGTGTATCTTCATCCATAATTCCATTACTAAGAGAAGAAAGAAGAGAATTAATTTTTAAACCAGGAAATCGTTTATAAAAAGAAGTACATAATAAGGCCAATTGGTCAAAATTTTCTTTTCCAACCGCCTGAAAAATAATATCTATATTGGCATTTCTTCTACTTTTTAAAATTTCCTCTTTAAATTCCTGGAAAAAATCTTGTACCAGAAAAAATAAATTATCATAACTAGTTTCTCGTTGATAAGAAAAAGAATTTTTAGAGGAAAAAACAAACAAATCATTTTTTTCCATTAAAAAGCAAATTTCTTGAGAAATTAATTCATTAATAGCTTCATTTAATAATTCATAATCTCGTTTATTTGAAGCAGAAATAAAATCTTCATCATCTGAATTTACACCGATTTTTCCACCGACATAATCCCAACCACTAATCATTTTATATTCCCCATTTTGAATAAATAAAAGAGAAGTTTCTAGCAAATGATTAAGTTCATGAATAAGAGGATGATCTAAATTTTGAAAAGAACTTTTAATTTCTAAAAATAACAAAGAAAATGCTTCAATTCCATGTGTTGTATTTATTAAATTTGTAGCACAACAACCTCCACCACGCTTATATAATCTCTCGGAAAATCCATCATCTTTATCTAGCAGTGCCAATGCATCAATTTTCTTGTGAATTTCTTGATTTTTTGGCAACTTACAAAAATATTCTTTTAAATAAGCTTGTAAATATTTTTCGCGTGTTTCTATAAATTGATCCACAAAATCATAAGAAGGCCATATCTTTTGAATTTCTGGATGATTAACATATTCCTCATAATTGTTTCCAAAATCAAACCCAAACATTTTAAAATAACGAATACGGTCATATTTGATATCAGTACGATTTGCATTTTCCTTTAACAAAGCTTCACTTTTTTTAGAAAAAGACGCCAAAACAGAAATAGAAGTAGAATAGGGAAAAGAAACGAACACCATATGCATCGATGATGGAAGAGAAAAAAAATTACATTTTCCATCTATAAAATCTTGAAATTTAGCCTGACACGATGAAGGTACCATATCACGAAATTGCGCGCAAAACTCACGCATAAACTTGTCAGACAAATCTTTTTGAATCTCTTCAGCATCTTCTAGATACTGGCGATATTGTGCCAACTCTTTATCAAAATCATGAAAATTTTTCAAAGCACTAGCAAAACGTTCCACAGAATTAACTAAAATATCAAAATCATGATTTTGCAACTTTTCTTCGAAATTATGAATGTTTACTGAAGAATCCACCTTTTTCATTAAAGGTTCTGCCTGAGTATACAACTTCAAATATTCTTTTTCACAATGACTCTTATCAAAGTAATACAAAAATTTTTCTTTTAAAAAATCACTACATCGACTCTCTACTTCCATAGATAGTTTTCCATCACAAATCATATCATAAAACGCTTCATAAGAAACACTAGGAAAATATCGATGAAATAATTGATATCCCCGTTCTAAAAAAGACACATAACGCATATCCTCTCCCATTTGATATGCTTCATAAAAAGTCTGATATACCGCGATTGGAAATGTTGAAGCATTACGAAATGTATAAGATCGAAACAAATCATCTTTAGATAAAATAGACTGATCCTGCAAAACATCCAAAAAAAGTTCCTGAGATTTTTCTTTATCAATTTGATTCAATAAAGCATTCAAATTATCTGGTGTTTGATAAGGAATAAAAAGAAAATTAGAAAATTTTTCTTCAATAAAAGACCGTGAATCTTCCCCATAATAAAGACAAAAAATATCAATAAGCTTAGAAATGTTATTTTGTAGTACTTCCTCAGCAGAAAGTAATTTCATATATTGTTCTACCATAAACTCCTCCATATAATAAGTATATCAAAAAAAAGACTACTAAGCCAAGTAATCTCTATAACTAGGAAATACTATCTGTAAATTCTAAAATATCAGAATCCGATGGATTAGAACTAAAACGATGTCCTTCTAACCAGTTTCCTGTACCAGTCTCTTCTGCTAGCGACTCCCCACTTTGTCCAAGATATCAAATATCATAAATAATCTTACTTCGTTTTGAAATAAATTCATAGTATCTCCCCCAAACTACATTATTTTCAATTGTATTTTTAAAACAATTATTTAAAATTTTAAATGTTTTTAACTACTTCATATTTGGGACATACACAAGTGTGCGCGAAAAATCTTTCTCCACATCTCCCAAAATATCCACTTTTTCTCCATATAATGTCTCAAAAATATGATGATAATCTTCTTCTGCCAAAAACTCTTTTTGATTATTTCTTTTATAAATTGCAATACTAATTAAAATATTAGCGATTTCCACGTCATTTGGATGTACTGGAAAACTTAAAACATTTTGAATCCCGTCACTATGACTCGCTTGTAAAGTACTTAAAATATCCATTTTTTTACCAAAAACTTGCTTATACAAACTAGCAGCTTCAATCGAATCCAGAAAAGTTGGTTTAACAATTCCCCAATTTTTTTGAGTTTCACACTTTATACCCAGTGGTGTTCTATAATTTCTATCTAAAGGAATTTTCACCAAATTTTCTTCTGCTTCAGAATGACAAAATTCAAGGGAAGAAGCAAGAGTTCCATCATATTCTTGATATTTTAGAAGTGTCTCACAGCTACCAATTAAAAAATAAAGAAATGCATCATAAGGACAATTTCTAGAATCATACTCTATTTTTCCAACTGTACAAATACGAAATTCCTGCCCCGTTTTAAATTGATACACATATTTAATAATCTCTGCCAATTCTTTGACGTGGAAAAGCCCAAATTGATACATCGGAAAACTTTGATTACATTGCAAAAAGTACTCTAAAAGAGAAAGACTAGGATAATCTTCATACAAAACAAATTCTTTACTCCTCTTCTCATCATAAAATTTCTTATAAGATTCTGTTAAGAGACGTGAATGCATTGTTACTAACTCGTCTACTCCTTTAAGAGACATTTCAAGGTTCTTTTTTACATTTTCTAAATACTCTATATTTTTCAATATAGTTTCCATACTAGTCATAATATCCATCCTTTCTAGTTTCAAAAAATAAAATCTCTATCATTTTTTTACAAATACCTGAAAAGCATTTCATCTAAAAATGGCACTCCTGCATAGCCATAATCAGCAATAATTTCGTTTTTTTATTTTAAAGCGCCATGTCTTACAAGCTATATTAACACAGAAAAATTACTAGAAGCAATGAAAAAATATCAATCTTGCACTAGCTTCTTATAACAATTACCTTTTTCTTGAAAATTTTTAAAATATTCATAACTAGATGCTGCCGGAGACAATAAACAAATGCCACCTTTCGCAGTTACTTTTTTTGCAGTAGCAACAGCTTCTTCCAACGTATCAACAAACACAATATTCTTAGTGCAACCTTCTTCCATCAACAGTTGTCCAATTTTATAACCAGTCGTAGGCATACAAATTAAATTAGAGATATCTGCATGAAGTAAATAAGTAATAAATTGAGAGTAATCAATACCTCTATCCATGCCTCCAAAAATCAAAGTATCAACCTTTTTTAAAGCACGAATACCATTCATAGTTGCTTCAGGAATAGTCGCGATTGCATCATTATAGTATGTCACATCTCCAAAAACACCTACAAATTCAAGACGATGTTCTAATCCCCTAAAAGAATCTACGGTCTTTTTTGCTTTCTCTAAATCCAAATTCAATAATTTAGCGACAAGCATAACAACCATGATATTTTCTAGATTATGAGTTCCAAGCAAATGCCTTTGATGATCATCAACATATAAAACAGTATCTTGAAAACGAACTTCATTTCCTTTTAAAGACACACAGTTTGAATCGTATTCTAATTGCACAGGATACATATGAGAACGATAATTTCCATTCTTTATATATTCACACAAATTTTTATTATCTCGAGAATAAATAGAAATATCCTCTTCTCTTTGATAATCAAACATATGCATTTTACTAGCATAATAATGTTCTACACTACCAGCATGATCCAAATGATCTTCAAACAAATTTAAAATAATTCCGATATGAGGAGAAAAATCTACATACTCTAATTGATGACTGGACATTTCGACCACTAAAATAGTATGATCCGTATATTCTTCAATTTCATCAAACACAGGAATTCCAATATTTCCAACTAATCGTGTGTCTTTGCCCGATTCACATAATACTTGATAAATTAAAGTAGAAGTCGTACTCTTCCCCTTTGTTCCAGTAATCCCTATCATATTATCTCGATAAAACATTAATAACAATTCAATTTGAGAATATATCTTATTTCGTATTTTACTAATATCAATATCCTTAAAAGAAATACCCGGGCTTTTCATAATCACGTCATACTTCTCTAAATTTTCTAAATAATGTTCACCATACACAAAGGAAAGAGAATGATCCAAAGAAAATAAAGCTTCATTTTCCAATTGCATATTTTTCTGATCAATAACCGTAAGAGAAATATCCTTCATATAACGTCTAATAAAACGATAAGTAGATTTTCCTTCCATTCCAAATCCCAAAATAGCGATTCTTTTTCCAGCAAAAAAATCAAGAATTTTATGATACATAATGACTCAACTCTTTTCTCAAAATTTCTTCAAACTCTTTCGGCAAATTATGTTCTGTATTAAACTCCCTCTCAAAATGAGTAGATAATTCTAATGGATAATGTTCTTTATAATAAGAAAGCAAATAAGGAAGTTGATCTCCTAGTTTTTGTATCGTTAAACTTACTGCATATCTAGCTTCCCCATAAGTT
This sequence comes from Candidatus Ventrenecus avicola, assembly GCA_018711945.1. Lineage (GTDB taxonomy): Bacteria > Bacillota_I > Bacilli_A > RF39 > UBA660 > Ventrenecus > Ventrenecus avicola. The sequence continues at coordinate 13,031 of DVHP01000086.1, read as the reverse complement.
CCTACACATTCAAACGGTTTTGTCTCACTATAACCCAATAACTCTAAAAAGATTGGTAGCAATTCCTTATTAGAATATAAATCCTCTCCAAAAATAGAAACCAACTTATCAGGATATAAAAAGGGACTTAAAATAATGTAAACAAATAAACATTTTGGACAATGGCAACACCATTCCCATTTTTCGTTTTTACTTCCAACATTACAGCTTCGAAAGATAAAATGATACTTAGGATAATGCGAAAATAATAATGCAATTTGAAACTCACTAAGTGGTCGAAGCAAACTAAAGTAATGAATATCAATCCCAAAAAACTTTTGAGTATAACAATTAAAATCATTTTCAAATTCATAGGTCTTAGAATACTGATGATTAATTTTCGTATCGAGTACGGTAGCTTCATTCGCACTAGCTTCATTCGATAAAACAATATATTTTTTTCCATAAATATAAGCCGTTAAATAAGAAAGAAAAGCAACCACTGCGCTAAAAGGAGTATGCCCATTTAAAAATCCACGCTGATTTAAATCTATTAAATTCTTATCAATAATTCTTTTAACTCCAATAATTCTATCACTTTGATATCCACCTGCCTCAGCACAAGAAGTAGTAACAGGTTTCGGATTAATAATAAAGCAGTGATTATCTTTATAATAATCTTTTAACAATTCTAAACTAACCAAAGAATCCTTGCCACCACCTATCGGTATCAAGTTTCCAACTCCCTGATAATGAGGTATAGAAATAGTTTGTGGAAAAGAAGCACATTGAATATTCATCAAATCATCTTCACTAATATCAATGTGATTCAAATATAAAAACTCTCCAAGCCCATAATAATATAATTTTTTAAACCATGATATTTGTTCTTCTGACAAATACCCTGCTTCTATAATAACATTTGGACTACAAGTACATTTGAAATAACTAACTAATTCGATGAGTCCAATATGAAATACTAAATAACGGAAAAAAGAATCATTCACATCTACATCTCTATCATCTTTATTAATTTCTATCCAAGGACGAAAAGATGTAAGACCTGATATTTCATAGTCAAAAGACAAACGAATACTTTTACCCAGATCTACTATATCAAAACTATGATAAATAAATGTAGGATAATTTTTTCGATATTCTAAAAACTTAGATTGCATTATATCACTTCCTAGGTATAGGATACCACAATTCTAAGTATTTTTAAAAAGAAATCAGAAAAACATTAAAAATACGAACATTTTTTTAAATATTCGGTATTTTAAAAAGAAATTCTATTTACTTATCAACAAATAAAATAAAAGCAACAAAAACGATTTTAAAGAGAAAAATACTATACCTAAAAGAAAGGAAAAAATGGCGAACACTTTACCCTTCATATATGATAAAAATAGTCATTTTTAGCAAAAATTAAAAAAATAAAAAAATCGGTAATTTTAAAAAAAGAAAAAAATTAAAAAATCAAAATTCCCAAAAAATCAAAAAACACCAAAAAACATTGATTTTTCCCATAAATAAAAGGAAAAACGCAAAAAACTTAAGAAAATAAAACTGTGAAAATTCAAAAAAAATTGTAAATTGAAAAAAGTGTAAATTTTACAAAATGAATTTTTTGAAATTTTTCCCTTAAAATAAGGGAAGTGAAAAAAGCCATAAAAAAAGTTTTAAAAAAAGCGAACATTTCTGTTGACACTCCTATTATAGAGTTATATAATCAAGTCAGAAAATATGGGAGGTAGTTATGTTAAAAGAAGAAGAAAAATTAAACCACTTAACAGTTATTAAGCGAAGTGGTAAGAAAGTAGAATGGAATGGTGCCAGAATTGCCATTGCCATCAAAAAAAGCTTTGATAGCTTAGAAAAAGATGAAGAAAGGCATTATACTGAAAAAGATGTTAACAAAGTTTATAATGCGGTAATAAAAAGAATTGAAAAAGAATACAAGAATGAAGATAAGATTAAAATCGAAGCAATTCAAGATTTAATTGAATCAGAATTACAAAAACAAGGTTATCCAGATGTTTATAAAGCATTTTCAGACTATCGCGAAAGAAGAAACATTTCACGTCAAGTCTTCTTCGGAGAAAAAAAACAACACAAATTTTTAAAAGCGATCGAAAACCTAGGCTTAAAATCATCTTCTGAAGTAAATGACAAAAGAGAAAATGCCAATGTAGATGGCGACACAGCAATGGGAACAATGCTTCAATTTGGATCAACAATTTCAAAAGAATTTGCAAAATCATATTTAATGAAACCAAAATTTACAGAAGCACATGATAACGGAGATATTCACATTCATGATTTAGACTTTTCAGCAATGGGAACTACAACTTGCTGTCAAATTGCTTTAGATAAATTATTTGAAGATGGATTTTCCACTGGTCATGGTTACTTAAGAAAACCAAAAGATATCATAAGTTATTCAGCTCTTGCCGCGATTGCAATTCAATCAAACCAAAATGATCAACACGGTGGACAATCTATTCCAGCCTTTGATTACTACATGGCACCAGGAGTACTTGCAACTTTTAAAAAACAATTGAAACAACAAATTTATGACTTTTTAGATTTAACAGATTTAGACCATTTCATAAACATGGATAAAGTTGCAAAAGAAATTGATAAATTTAAAACAATTGATATCGATTTAAGTGTATTTGATTCCTTTACAAAAGACTCAAAGCAAGCAAAAAGATTATTCAAGAAAGCATATGAAAAAGCATATGAAAAAACGGATAGACAAACTTATCAAGCGATGGAAGCATTTATTCACAATTTAAATACCATGCATTCAAGAGCTGGAGCACAAGTTCCATTTTCATCAGTAAACTTCGGAACAGATACATCACCTGAGGGTAGAATGGTTATGAAAAATTATCTACTTGCAACAGATGCCGGTTTAGGAAATCATGAAACACCAATTTTCCCGATCTCAATATTTAAAGTAAAAGAAGGAGTAAATTATAATAAAGAAGATCCAAATTACGATTTATTTAGATTGGCATGTGAGGTTTCAGCAAAAAGACTATTTCCAAACTTTTCGTTTATAGATGCACCATTCAATTTAGAGTTTTATGATCCAAATAACTTTGAAACCGAAGTTGGATATATGGGATGCCGTACAAGAGTTTTAGCAAATGTTGTCGATCCAAGCAAAGCAATTACCCCAGGAAGAGGAAATCTTTCATTTACATCAATTAACTTACCAAGACTTGGAATCAAACATGGTATTGTAAGCAAGGAAAAAACGGATTTAGATGGTTTCTTTAAAGAACTAGGAGAGTTAATGGATCTAGTAAGAGATCAACTACTTGAAAGATTTGAAATCCAATGTTCAAAAAGAATATATAACTTTCCATTCTTATTAGGTCAAGGAGTATGGATAGATAGTGAAAAACTAAAACCTACCGACCGTTTAAGAAAAGTCTTAAAACATGGTACTTTAACAATTGGATTCATTGGTTTAGCAGAATGTTTAAAAGCTTTAATCGGAAAACATCACGGAGAAAATGAAGAAGCTCAAGAATTAGGTCTTAAAATCATTAAATTTATGAGAGAAAAAACAGATCAATATTCAGAAGAAAACAATTTGAACTTCACACTAATTGCTACACCAGCTGAGGGATTATCAGGAAGATTTACAAATATAGATAAAGCAATTTATGGAAAAATTAAAGGTGTAACAGATAGAGAATATTACACGAACTCATTCCATGTACCTGTTTATTACAACATCTCAGCAGCAAAAAAAATTCAAATTGAAGCGCCATATCACGCTCTTACCAATGGCGGACACATCAGCTATGTAGAATTAGATGGAGATACAGCTATGAATATCGATGCATTTGAAAGTATCATCCGAGTTATGCATGATAACGGAATTGGTTACGGCGCAATCAATCACCCAGTAGACCGTGATCCAGTATGTGGATATACAGGTGTCATTGGCGATTTCTGTCCAGGATGTGGACGTAAGGAAGGCGAAGGCGTTCCAATTGAAAGAATTAAAAACGCAAGCTTAAACACTTGTGGTGGAAGATAGAAAGAAGGAGGAAAAAAATGAAAGCAGAAGAAAAAAAAGTGGGAGAAGGAGTAAGATTCGAAAGAATTAGAAGAATTACTGGTTATTTAGTAGGAACAACAGACCGTTTCAATAACGGAAAAAAAGCAGAAGAACATGACCGTGTAAAACACAGTATTGCTGGACTTGAGAATCAACCACAAAAATGAATATACGTTTAGCTAGCGACTTACAACCAGACAGTATAGTCGATGGCCCAGGAATAAGAACCGTCATTTGGACTCAAGGGTGTAGTCATAATTGTGAAGGATGCCAAAATCCATCAACCCATGATTTTAATGGCGGTTTTTCCGTAAATGTAGAAGACGTAAAAAAAGAATTGGATTCTCTTTTAGGCCAACAAGGAATCACCTTATCAGGAGGAGATCCAATGTTTCAAGCAAAAGCATGTGCTGAAATAGCAAAACATGCAAAAGAAATAGGCTTAAACGTTTGGTGTTATACCGGTTTTACATTCGAACAAACATTAAAAAACAAGGATATGTTAGAACTTCTAAAATACACAGATGTTTTAGTAGATGGAAAATTTGATAAAAGCCAATTTAGTTTAAATCTGGATTTTAGAGGCTCAAGAAACCAAAGAATCATCGATGTACAAAAAAGTTTAGAAGAAAAAAAGCCAGTAATCATTGAAAAATATATGAAAGAACGCACCCACAAAATAGAGGTGCCACGTAAAAAACATATATATATATAACTCTCAAGAAAATAGTTTTTAGCTATTTTCTTTTTTTTTAATAAATTCAAAATATTTTAAAAATAAAAATGGACCCGTTTAATAATATCTTTAGCTAAAACATCAATACTATCCAAATCACTTACTTTAACTTTTCGAATTTCATAAAAGTTATTCTCACAACATTTATCCAATTCTTCCCCACCTAACTCAGGAATTCCTGATACTATTTTACAAAGAAAAAAATGAGCAACAGAATTACTTCCTTCATCCATACCAAGATACTTAAGAATAGAAACATTCACCGATAACTCTTCTTGAAGTTCTCTCCATAAATTTTCTTCTAAACTTTCTCCCTCTTGTACTCCTCCACCAGGAACCACATAATATTCACTAATAGAACAATCATCACAAACTTTTCTTCGAAACATTAAATATACTTCATCATGATCAAAAATAATTGCTCTAGAACTTACACGTTTATTCATAAATACTACTCCGATCTATTGTGCATTTTGCTTATATGTAAAATAAAGTTCTTTTAATTTATGATAAATTGTTTCATGTTTTAAAGCATCTTCTGCCATATTTAAAAATAATTCATATTTCGAAAGAAGTTTTGTTCTCTCTTTTTTATCGTCAACACATGAAACATAATGAATATTATCTAACAAATCAGCACACTTAACAATAAGAGCCTCATAACCAAATATCAAACAGTTTTGAAACATATCTTTTGCCTGTTCTAACTTATCGTTAATTTTAGAATCAAAAGTGACAGCTTTTACAATATCCGCAACAGGGGTACTATACCGCATAACCAACTCATCATACGTAACATCCGTATCTTCAAGCAAATCATGTAAAATAGAGGCTATAACAATATCTCGAGAATAACCAGAAGAATACAAAGACATTGCTACTTTAAAAGAATGAAATAACACTGGCTTAGTATTATGACCACTTTCTTCTAAACAACTCGAAACAAAATAAAAGCAGAATCCATTTAAAAACATCTCCTTACATTTTTTCTCTAAAAATAGTATAACAGTATTTTATAAAACAACCACCAAAAAAGATTTTTCACCATTATTAATTAAAAATCTTTATTATTTTCTAGAGTGTAAATCTTGAATAATTAAATCAAAGCTATTACCATCTAATACATCCTCCATAATTTTTACATAACTTTCAAAACGCTCCATACTGATAGAACCATCTACAACTGCCTGTTTCACCGCACAATTCTCATAAGGCTCATTGTAATGATAACAATCGTTATATTTACATCGATAACCTTGAAACTCAGAAAAATAATTTTGAATTTCTATAGGTTCAAAAGAAGTAACATCTAAACTACGAATACCAGGAGTATCAATAATAGACGAACTATCATTCCAGATATAATACTTCGATGTCGTTGTAGTATGCCTTCCTCTTTTACTTTTTTCACTAACATGACTTGTTTTAGTTTCCTCAGTATCCATAATTGCGTTCGTTAAAGAGGATTTACCTACTCCACTATTTCCAACGAAAATAGCCTGCTTATGATACAAATAACTCTTTAACTCATCTATACCAATATTTTGTACAGTAGAAGTTTCAACCACAGCAATTCCAATTTTTCGATAAATATCTAAGACTTTTTCATCCTCTAGAGTCTTCATATCACACTTATTAAAACATAAAAGAACAGGAATATTACTATTTTGTAAAACAAGCAAATACCTATCAATAAACTTAGAATGCATAGGTGGTTCTTGCGCAGCAACAACTATCACAGCTAAATCAATATTAGCAGCAATATATTTCGTTGTTCCTAAATCATCTAACTTAGTACTATCTTTTTTAATCCTCGTAAGTATAGAAGTTCTTTTTACCAAATTTTTAATATAATACTTCCCAGACTGAAAGAAAAGAACAACTTTATCCCCAGGAAACAAAATTTGATTACATACACCATTTATTTCTTTAGAAAGACACGCCAAAACAACTTTATCTTGATACATTACATAGCAATCATTGTATCTAACTTCTATCACAACACCAAATAAAGAAGCTTCTGAAATAATAAAATAATTTTCAATTTTTTTACTTTTATGAAGCGACTTATCCTTAGCTTTTTGCTTACGTTCTAAACTTTTCTTAGTTTTAAAACTATCATAAGATTTATAATGCGTAATACTCCTCACCATCCCAAACTCTTCTTCGATACATCAAATATTTTTTCCCAATTTGCCTCTTGGCACATAAGTTAATGTTCGTGGAATATCTCTTTCACTAGCACCAATAATATCTACTTTTTCTTTATATAACACCTCAAAAATATGATTGTAATCTTCTTGTGTTAAATTATTAATGTGATTATTTCTTTTATAGATAACAATACTAATTAAAATCTTTGCAATATCACTGTCATATGTATGCAAATAAAAGCTCATGACATCTTTAATACCTTTTTGTTTACTATAAAAGCCCCAGTTAGAACGAATATGACTAGAAAAAATTTGTTTATATAAACTAGCATCAAGTGTATTATAGTAAGAATTTCGATCATTAGAATAATTAATCGTACCTTTTTCATCCCAAAAACTTCCCGTAAGACATTCTATTCCCAGTGGTGTACGATGGTCTTGATCGACCTCAATATTTACTAAATTCTTACCTTTTGCATTTAAATCAATAGTTGTAAATAATTTATCAGAATTTACAAACATACCCTGATACTCTCGAAAAGGTTCTAATGTTTTATTATCGCCAACCATAAAATATAAATGAGGTTTCAAACTGCCATAAACATCCGTCCGTTGATATTCTACAGCTCCTACAGTTACAATATCAAACTCTTGTCCTGTTTTAAATTGATAAATATGCTTCACAATTTCTGCAAGCTCTTTTACATTTAACTTACCAAAATCATATAATGGAAATCGATCAGAAATATATCGTAAATATAACTCTAAAGCTTCTACACTAGGATGTCTATCATGCAAAACAAACTCAGTATTTGTCTTATTAGTATAAAAATCTTCATAAGCTTTAGCAATTTCTTTCCTATCTACTTCCTGCTGTTTTTCCGTCTGTTTCAATAACTCTTCTAATACTCTTTTTCTTTCTTCCAAATTTCTTATCTCTCGATTTAATTTACTAATTTTGTCCATAAAATAACCACGCTTTCATAAGCTCATTCTACTGGATAAATACATAAAACGCAACAAGTTAAATGAAATAATTTCAGTTAATTCTATAAATTTATAATAAATCTGTTTCAATATAGGTATTAGTTTCATAATCATATACTTTATTACCTTCTATTCTTCGAATACCATAGTGATTAGAATTTGGACCCCAATTACCATACATGTTATTCAAAAAGAAAAGATACTCAACATTTTCCTCTTGAAGATTTAATTTTCCATTAGAAGTATCTAAAGAAAAGCTATATTTCTCTAATTCCTCTTCACTTAAAGAATAATTTGATTTATAACTATCATCTAAAGAACTAATATAATCTTTAGCACTTAACTTTCCACCCATAATTTGAATATTTAAAGAACCTGATGGATTACTTTCAGTATTATTTTTTAAAACTTTAGTTACTTGAATATCCATATTAGTATATATAAAAGTATTTTGAACTTCATAAGTAAAAGAAGATGTATCAATAGTTCCAGAAACAATAAGATCAGCAGCCCCAGTTAAATACTCTAAATTAGGTTCATGACCATAAAATGGTTGTGTTTCAATAGAAATAATATTTTCTTGCGTTTCATCTTGAATATTTTCTGGTTCTGTACTTGAATCATTATAAACATTATTTTGTTCAGAATTCTCCTCATAAAAAGAATGATTATGAAAAGAATCAGAACACAAATAAACCGCTATGATAACAACTAATAATATTAAAATAATTAATATCACTTCAACAAATCTAATTTTTTTCTTCATTTTTCTCCTCTTATAATATATTCAAAATCTTTTTGATTTTTCCTTACTTTCTTGTATTTCCAATTGGCTTAATATCTAAAACGCTTTCGACCGAATAACCAGAAGCGATTATTTCATCTATTCTTTCTTTTGATAACCCTAAAGCCTCTAAAGATTTTCTCAACTTATACAAGAAAAAATCTAAATTTTCACAAAAAACAAAACTCTAATAAATTCCCAAGCACTATTTTGTTAATTTTTTGGTTAAAGATTTTACTAATTGAGCTTTTTCTGATTTTGTTTCAATAGAAAGACACATGCCATCACAATCAAAGGCAACTTCATAATTAACAGATTCTATTATTGGCATGATTTTAATTGGAACTTCAGAATCTAAACTTCTACCTTCAAAACGATTTATTGCCTCTTTATTCCGAAGATCATAAACACTAATTAAATAAGGTATACCAAGCGATGTTTTAACTATGCAGTATTGCCTAGGATCAACATGAGTTTCTTCTCTAAAATCTGTATCAGAATACCAAATTGCTCTTATTATATCGAACTCATATAACTCCCGACCATCACAATCATATCCTAATATTTCTATCATCCATCTCACACCTTTTCAAATAAATCTATATAAGTAAGAAATCCAAATTTACATTTAGACTTTATTTACATATAGTACAAAAGTTGAATAAGTTTCCAAATTATTATTCAATTACCTTTTCTAATAGTAATCTTTTTTCAAAACCACCATTTTTTGATTTTTTGATGTTAGCTTCATTAATAATATCTTGTAAACTAAATCCGTTATATGAAGCCATTGCTATTAGTAATTCCAACTTATCAGCAAGTTCTTCTTTTCTCTCTTCTCTAGAAAATGCTTCCTTTACTTCTTGTAATTCTTCTTCATCTTTTTTTAATAAGTACTCCCAATATTCTTGCTCATTTAACTCTCGAAAAAATGGCTTTCCTCCATTTTTTTCAATAATTTCAGGAATATTATCACGAACCAATTTATTATATGTTTTTTCCATAATATTCACCTCTTATAATCAATTTTATAGAAAAAGTCCAATCTTAGACTGGACATTATTTACATATGGCAGGGGCGGAGAGAATCGAACTCCCATCAAAAGTTTTGGAGTGAAAATCTACTACCCCTTGCAAGAACTCGTTCCATGCAACCATCAAGCATATAATACTGAAATATAAGGGTTTTGTCAATCGTTCTTAATCGATTTGTTAATCTTTAGTTAAAATGATACCGATTTTAACTAATGATTAACAATATTTTTTTCTATATTTTTCATCACCTCACAAAAAAACGAAGTCCTTTCACAGAAACTTCGTATTTAACCATATTTTATCACAGTACTAGTTGAAGTCAAGTTTATTTTTTGGTAAAAATGAGTTGTTTTTAAGATCAAATTGGAATGTTATTGGGTTATTATTGTTTTCTTATTAATTTTGATTGTGATAAATTAGCAACATTTTCAGATAATGCTAAATTTAATTCATCAGAATAAAAAATTCTTAATTCATGTAATGCTCTTGTTGAAGAAACATAAAGAAGTTTTAAATCATTTTGGCTATTTGATGAATAACATTTTTCAGATGCATCTGTCACAATCACTCCATCAAACTCCAATCCTTTTGATAATTCACTTGTTAATAAACTTATGCCACCAATGTACTCACTTTCTTCATTGCTTATAAGAGAAACATTAATATTATGAACATCTAAAATTTCTTTTAACATTTTGCATTCTTCACTACTTTTGCAAATAATTCCAATGGATTGATATGATTTTTTCTTGAAATCATCAATTGTGTCCAATATGAAATCAACATAATTCTCAGGTTCAGTTTTGGCATAAGTAACTGGAATTCCATTTCTAATAACAGGTAATGCTTGTGCTAGCCTGATTTGCTTTAAGATAGCATTAGCATTTTCAGTAATTTCAATGGTAGTTCGATAGCTTTTACTCAATAATAACAAATCACAATTTGAAGAAAATATTTTTTTATTTACATCTTCCCAACTGTCTATACCTCTAGTAGGATAAATAGATTGTGCTAAATCACCAAATATAGAAAAAGTTGCTTGTTTAAAAACATTAGAAAGCATAAAGTAATGGAACATACCTAAATCTTGAGCTTCATCAATTATCACATGAGCAATTTTTCTGAATTCTGATCGTTCATTGCCGTTTAAAATCATATCCAAATACATAACCGCTGGAATTTCTTCAAAGCAAAATTTTTTTTCTTTAATTTGTTCCAAAGATTGTTTTTTAAAAATTAGGAGTTCTTTCGAATCTAATCCGGGAACTTCAGTTAAAGATGAAATAAAATTTTTATATAAATTAATAGAGCTGATTGTTAATGGTTTAAAATAATTTTTAATTACAGTCGAACAGCCTTTTTGTAATTCTTTTTTTATTGTATCTAATCTAGTAGATAATTTTTTGAATTCTTCACTTTCTTTTGAAAACTTTTTCATGTCTTCAGCAAATTGTTTTTTTATTTCATCAAATATTTTTTCATGATTATCTTTAATTCTTTTTGACAATGTTTTTTTTAAATTTTGAATAAAAATATTTAGTGGTGCACCCTTTAAATTTTTAAAATATTCTTGTATTTTTTCGGAAGATATAACTTCATATTGATCAACATAAATACCTTGGCTGATGACAGAGGTAATATAATCTGTAATATACAAGTCTAGTAAATTTTTATATTCTAAAGTTGTCTTATATTTTAATGCTTTTTGAGAAGATATATTTAAAGAAGGTAAATCTGTTTTTATATTTACACTATTATCTAAAAATTCAGCAGCAAAATCCTCATAAGTATATTGATTAATATTTTCTGTATCCAAATCAGGCAATAATGCAGAAATGTAGTTTAAAAAATATTTATTGGGTCCAATAATCATAAAGTTATCAGCATTATATTTATCTTCATTATATATTAAATATGCTGCTCGATGCAAAGCGACAGTTGTTTTGCCACTACCAGCAACACCTTGAACAATAATATTTTTCTTCATGCTTCTGCGAATAATCGCATTTTGCTCAGCCTGAATTGACGCTACTATATTTTTTAGCCTAGAATCAGCATTTGTTGAGAGATACGGAATTAATAGTTCATCATCAGTTACTAAATCTGTATCTCTTACACTAATTAATTCACCGTCTTTTATCATGATTTGACTTTTCAAATTTAAAGTTCCACTAATTTTTCCTTGAGGAGCATCATAACTCACTTTACCCAAACTTTGATCATAATATAAAGTACAAATTGGAGAACGCCAGTCTGTGACTAGAGCGTCTACCATATTGTCATCAGTTAAAGTAGTTTTTCCAATATATATTTTTTCTGCTTCATTTTCACCTGTTCTTTGAAAATCAATTCTTCCAAAGTATGGATTTTTTTCCAAATTATTTAATTTTTTTAATGCTTTTAAAATCATGCTTTGCAAATGTTCAACTAAATCTTCGTCTCCCCATTTTACATCAGAATATCTTCCCTTGTATTGTTGAGGTACGTCCTCAAATTCTTTATTCTGATATATTTTTTCAGCTTCAATTCGACGCTGAACTTTCTGCAAATATTTTTTTTCAATATTAAATCTTTCATTATTACTCATCGTAAAATCCCCCCTTAAACACGTTATAATTCAATATAATCTTTATTATATGCTTTTCTTATCATATCTTTTGATAAAATATCAATATTATCTAAATCATCAATGGCTACTTTTCTGATTTCATAATAATTTTCTTTACAACATCTTTCCAATTCTTCTCCGCCCAATTTAGGAACGCCATTAATTATCTTACAGCAAAAAAAATGTGCAATAGAATCTTCTCCTTCATCTGAGCCTAAATATCCTAAAATTTCTATATCAACAGAAAATTCTTCTTTTAATTCTCTCTTTACATTATCCTCTAAAGTTTCTCCTTCATTAATACCTCCACCAGGAATCACATAATATTCCTTAACAGAACCATCTTCTTTAATTCTTCGCCGAAACATAGCAATCACTTCATCTTTATCAATTATGATACCTCTTGCACTTACTCTTTTACTCATCTTTATCCTCCTTTAATTGTTCACTTATATATTCTAATATATTTTGTCCAAAAGATAAACTTTCTTTTTTCATTTCTAATGGGTTTTTAACAGCACTGATTATATCAAAATCTGCTATATTTGTCAAAATAATACTATTTTTATCTATTCGTTTAATATAAGTTTGTTAATTAAAATAGTAAACACTCGATTTTAAATAAAAAGAGAATTTACAAATGTAAAAACTCGTTTATAATAAAT
>DVHP01000085.1 GCA_018711945.1 Candidatus Ventrenecus avicola | reverse complement strand
AAAAACAGATATACAGAAAAAAAGAAAATATCTTTTTTCTTCTAATAGCCATACTTTGTTTTTTCTGCTATTTATTTTCCAAAAATTTCACAATTTTAAAATATGCCATTATAATGTTTTCTTTTATTAATTTGAATTTCGAAACGTTTATAAAAACAGACTTAAAAATGAAAATATTATTATTCGTATCCGTATTTCTATTGTATATGGGTAACGCATTAATATATAATGAATTTAGCAGAGAAGATGGAAGCATGCGTTATGCTCTAGGATTTAATCATCCCAATACGTTAGGAATGTATTTGATGATGATTTCCTTGGAATTCTTGTATATAAAAAGAAATGATTTGAAATGGTATTACTTCCCATTGATAATTTTCATCATTCTGTTTATAATGATCATCCCTCAATCTCGTACAAGTGCAATAACAATTATCATTTATTTAGGCTATTTGATATTCAGAAAATGGATCATTAAAATATTAAACAACAAAGTAATTCGAAATATATTATTATGGATTGTACCAATTTTGACGTTATGTTCTCTTGGTCTTACGTTTGGTTATCAAAAAGGCTTATTTATAAGATTAAATGATATTTTAAGTGATCGTTTAAATTACTACCATGGCTTTTTAGCAAGTTATGTCGTTACTTTATTTGGCACAGTATGGAACGAAAAATTATTAAGAGTCACTCTGGATAATTCATATATTTTTCTATTATTACAATTTGGTATATTAATATATTTGATTTTCACTCTAATTTCTATCAAAGGACTTCGTAAAATCATAAATATGAAAAACTATGACTTATTTATAATCCTAGAAATATTATTTCTCTATGGAATGATGGAAACAACAATGTTAAATGTAACCATGAACCCATTTTTAATAGGATTAAGTTTATGGCTACAAAATAAAGGTGGTGAACAAAATGAATGAATTAATTTCAATAATTATTCCTCTATACAATTGCGAAAAAACAGTGGAAAGATGTTTAAATTCTATTATACATCAAACCTATCAAAGCTATGAAATTATTTGTATCAATGATGGCTCTGTAGACAAAACAGAACAAGTTTGCAAAAAGTTTTGTGCAAAGCATCATTTAGAGGAAAAGATGCAAACGATATCCATGGAAAATTCTGGGGTATCCGCCGCACGAAATAAAGGAATAAAAGTATCAAACGGAAAATATATAGCATTTATCGATGGGGACGATACAATCGAACCAGAATTTTTAGAGGTGTTATATAACAATATCAAGCAAAAAAAAGCAGATATTAGCTGTTGCAACATCAACTTTATTTATCAAGATTCTCAACAACAACCATACAAAATTTACAAAAGAGAACTAAATCAATCAGAATACTATTACAGTTTGTTAGCAGAGGTCCGAGGTTTTTGTTGGAATAAGCTATATTTAAAAAAACTGTTTAATCATGTAGCTTTTAATAGTAACATTTCAATAGGAGAAGATTTCCTAATGAATGTTGAGTTAGGAAAAAATGTACATTTCGTAGTAGCTACAGAGAAATGTTTATACAATTATTATCAAAATCCAAATAGTGCGTATAATTATTCTTATTCCAAAAAAAATGTTACCGAAATAGATTCGTATGACATGATTATTGCTCAAGTAAAATCTCATTCTCCTGAAAATCTCATTTATTATAAATTGGAATATTGTAAAATCATGTCTCATCAACTGTATAAGTATAAAAAATCAGATTTTAAAAACGAAAAAGTAAAAGAAAGAATTTGTCAAAGTAAGAAAAAGTATTTGAAAGAAGTTATGAAATCTTCTCAAATTTCTATGAAAGAAAAAGTCTATTTATTTATGTTAGAGTATTGTTATCCGGTTTATAAATGGCTAAAATTAATAAAAAGAAAGTTGTGATAAAATGGAACTCAGTATAATTATTCCTGTATACAATGGAGAAAAAACAATAGAGAAGTGTATTAAAAGCGTCTATGAAACAACAGAAGATTTTTCTTTCGAGGTAATTGTGATTGATGATGGTTCAACAGATAACTCACGAAAGATTTTGGAAAAGTTAAAAGAAGATTATAATACTCTTTGTGTTTATCACCAAAAAAATCAAGGTGTTTCTGTAGCACGCAATAAAGGGTTAGAAATTGCCAAGGGAAAATGGATAGTATTTTTAGATGCAGATGATTACTTTGAAAAAAATTGGGGGAATACTCTAAAAAAACAATTTGAAAACAAATCATCAATTGTTGCTTTCGTAGATGAACCTGATTTTTCTGCTGATGAAAATAGCATTTTATCCATGATTTTAGGCTTGCCAAATTATCCATTGATTGGTGGCATTCATTCTAAAATGTATCGTTTAAAGTCACTTCAAAAGTATCAAATTTCATTTAAAAAAGATATCATTAATGGCGAGGATATGCTATTTTGTTTAGAAGGATATCTAAAAACAAAACAAATATCTTTTGCGAAAGGTAAATACTACCATTATTACATAAATAACTTATCTGCAACTCATCGGTACAGCGAAAAACAAATCTCATCAGATATAAAATTTCACAAAGAATTGCATCAACTACTAGGTTCAGAAAAAAAATATGAAAAATACAAAGCATTTTGTTTATTAAATAATTTTCTTGTATTTTTCCAACGTTATAGTTATCAGAAAGAGTGGAGTAAAAAGGAAATACGAAAGTTCACAGAAACCCCTATATTCAAAGAAGGAATCACAAAATATCATCCATATATTTCACTATTTCCTAAAAGCAAAAGAATGATATTGTACTTTATTCAAAAAAAGCGTTATAATTTAGTCATGTCGCTATATAAAGTAAAACACAAGTTAGCAAAACATTAACAAGAAATAGAAAGGATTTTTATGAAAAAAGTAGGAATAATAACATTTCATAATTCGTATAATTGTGGATCGATGCTAGAAACTTATGCTTTACAATATTATTTAAGAAGCAAAGATCTACCAGTAGAAATCGTTCACTTTTCAAATGAAGGACAACAAAATTTATATAGAGTATTTGAAAAAAATACAAGTTTAAAAAAAGTAATAAAGAATTTTATATGTATTTTCTATAGAAAAAAACTATTCAACAACAATAATAAATATCAAGAATTTCAAAAAAAATATTTTCCATTATCAAAGTTTCATGAAGATGCAAAAGAATTAACAGACAAAGATTATCAAATAGTAATTGCAGGAAGTGATCAAATCTGGAATATTACAATTGCTGATTTTGATGATGCTTATTTTCTCCCTTGGGTAAAGTGCGCCTACAAAGTAGCCTATGCACCTAGCTTTGGAGCAAAAAATATCATGAAGTATGCGAAAGATCACAAAAAATATCAGACCTATTTAAATGATTTTGATGCTCTATCTATTCGGGAATATAATGGTCAAAAATGGATAAAAGACCTGACAGGAAAAGAAGTAGAGGTTTTAATAGACCCAACATTATTACTAGACGCAAAAGAATATGATAAATTATTGGCTAGCGATATCAATATTCCTGAAAATTACATATTTTTTTATTGCCCAACTTTTGATAAAGAAATATGCAAATATGTTGCTAAGATAGCCAAAAAGTATCACCTTCCAGTGATTGCTTGGAGTGCAAAAAACTACTATGTACACTTTATTAAACGCTTTCATTTTCAATTGCCTGAATATGAAAATCCATCTGCTTATTTGACATTAATAAAAAATGCAACAATGGTATTCACAACATCGTTTCATGGAACAATCTTTTCCGCATTATATCATAAAGCTTTTTGGACTATTAAAAATGGAGGAATGTATGGAGACGATGACCGCGTAATATCATTATTAACTAGTATTGATATGATGGATCGATTAATTCCGTATCAATTTGATGACCAATTTGATTATTTACAAGCATTTGATTATGAGAAATTTCAAAGAAAATTAACTCCATTAAGAAAAAAAGCCAAGTCCTATATAAAAAAGAATATGGAGGAAATTTATGAAAGAAGTAAATAAAAATTTCATATACAACATTCTATATCAAGTTTTTATATATATTATTCCCTTAATTACAACTCCTTATATTTCTCGAGTATTAGGAGCAAATAATATTGGAATATACTCATATACTTATTCAATCGTTTCTTACTTTATGTTAGCAGGATTATTAGGAATTAATAATTTAGGAAGTCGGAGCATAGCCCAAACAAATAGTTTAAATGACCGTGAAAAATTATCTTATAAATTCACATCGATTTATTTATTACAATTTATCTTATGTGTAATTATGCTAGTGTTGTACTTGATTTTTTCTATTTTTGTTTTTCAAGACTATCGAACGATTTTCTTTATACAAACGATTTTTTTAGTATCTACAATGTTTGATATTAACTGGCTATACTTTGGTTTAGAGAACTTTAAAGTGACAATATCAAGAAATATAATCATCAAATTATTGTCGCTAGTTCTAATATTTATGTTTGTAAAGCAGGAACAAGATTTATGGATTTATACACTAATCATGTCTCTATCTACATTACTGAGTCAATTATATTTGTGGCTATTTGTAAAAAAATATGTTTCATTCGTAAAAGTAAAGTGGCAAGACCTTTTAGCAAACTTAAAACAAGCCCTAATTTTATTTATTCCTGTAATTGCCTACAGTATTTATCGAGTGATGGACAAAACAATGTTAGGTGCAATGTCTGGAACAACAGAACTAGGTTATTACGAAAATGCAGAGAAAATCATAAATATTCCTATTAGTTTTATTACAGCAATTGGCACTGTTTTATTACCTCATATGTCTAAAAATAAAAAAATACAATCAAAAAAATATACAGACCAAATGAAAAATTCTATTCGACTTTCATTAACTTTGATTATACCAATGATGTTTGGATTGTTAGCTATTGCCAATGATTTTGCTATAGTGTTTTTTGGAGAAGAGTTTGTTAAAAGTGGCAATATTATTTTATTGTTAGTTCCTTGTATTTTATTTTCGGCTATTTCCAATATAATTAGGACTAGTTATTTAATTCCACAAGAAAAAGATGGAATATATGTCAAATCTACTATTTATGGTGCAGTTTTAAACTTAATATTTAATTTAATTTTTATTCCACAATTTCAAGCATACGGAGCATGTATTGGGACAATTATTGCAGAATTCACTGTAATGTTCTATCAATGTATAAAAGTAAAAAAAGAAATAAATCTGCGCGAAATTTTATCTCCAATATTTAGTTATCTAATAAAAGGAGTTATTATGTGCTTTATAGTAATTCTTGTTGGTCAATTTATACCAACCATTTCCTTGCGTTTATTTTTACAAGTAATTACAGGTATATTTATTTGGATTGCTATGAACATTTCCTTCATAGAAGAGTTTTTTGGAAGACAGCGAAAAAAAGCATAAATAGTTGTACAAAATTGACACATTTTTAATCTTTCTAAAACTTTTCAAAGAAAAAAACAAAAATTTATAGTATAATAAAGAAGAAATTCGATTGAGAAAGTAGGTTTATTATGGCAAAGAAGAAAACAAAAAAGAAAAATAAGGCATTGCATAAATTTAGTGTTGTTATTTGGATTGTTTCTGTTTTATTTATGATTATTTTAGGATATTTTATTTATTCTGCAAACGTATTACCCTTAAAGTATTTTTTAATTATTGTGGTGGTATTTGTGATTTTATTATCCATTCATGGGATCTTTATTTTAAAGAAGAATACTCGAACTTGGGTGCTTATTATTTTAAATCTATTTGCTTTGGCTTTTATGAGTGCTGAAGCATTTGCGATTACAAAAATTAATGAAACAATCAGTTTCTTAAAATCTAACTTAGGAGCTACCTATGAAACAAATATTTATAATGTGGTGGTAAATACTGATGCTTCTTATCAAAGTATTGGCGATATTGCGGGTCTTACTGTAGAGTCCTATAAGGATATGGAAGATATGACTCCGGTGGAGAATTCTTTAAAAGGAAAAGTGGATGTTACTATTGAGTATCAAGAAAATATTGTGGATTTGCTAGAACAAGTGACTGAAAATACGGAACTGATTATTTTAGTAAACTCTGGTAATTACGATGCAATGGTCCAAAATGATGAAGAATATGAGTCAAAGGTAAGAGTATTGGATACGATTGAAATTACTACCGAAGTAGAGAGTACGTCTTCTGGAATCAATGTTACAAAAGAACCATTTGTAGTATATCTGAGTGGTATTGATACTAGAAGTGGAAAATTACCAAGTCGTAGTTTGAGTGACGTCAATATTGTTTTGGCTGTTAATCCTAATACTAAGAAGATATTAATGGTTCATATTCCAAGAGATTACTACGTAAATGTTCATGGTACAAGTAGTAGTGATAAATTAACTCATACTGGAACCATTGGTGGAGTAGATTTAACAATGGCCACTATTGAAGATTTACTTGAAATAGATATCCCTTACTATGTAAGAGTAAACTTTAATGCCGTTGTGAATCTAGTTGATGCCATTGGCGGAATTAATATTTATTCAGATGTTGATTATACTTTCTCTTGTTGGACCAATCGAAATTGTTCTTTTAATCCAGGATATAACTACGTATATGGAGATTGTGCTTTAGCATTTGCAAGAGAACGTCATGCTTATTCTACTGGAGATAGGCATCGTGGAGAAAACCAAGAACAAGTAATCGAATTAATCATTAACAAAGTGACAAGTTCTAGTACGATTATTTCTAATTATACCAATATTTTAAATGCTTTAGATGGAACATTTGAAACAAATATGACAATGGATGAGATAACTAGTTTAGTAAAAATGCAAATAGATGATATGGCTTCTTGGAGTATTTCTAGCTACAATGTCGATGGAACAGGGGCATATTTACCAACTTATAGCTATCCAAATCAAAATTTATATGTCATGCAACCAAAACTAGAAACAGTAACCGAAGCAGTAAGTAAATTAAATGAGGTTTTAGATGAATAAAAAGAAAGCATTATCATGGGCCTTACTAATTAGTTGGCTTCTCGTGATCTTTCTTTTTTCTAGTCAAACTGGTTCAGAAAGTTCTAATGTTTCTAATGGCGTTTTAAAAATATTGGAATCTATCACGCATATTCCACTTACTAGTGATATTGCATCTTTTGTGATTCGAAAACTCGCGCATTTCACGGAGTACGCTATTTTAGGAGTATTATGCGCTAATCTTTTGAATGCTTATCAAAAGCTAACAATCAAAAACCTAATTTGGATTTTCCTATTTTGTGTTCTTTATGCTTCCAGCGACGAATTTCATCAAATGTTTGTTGGAGGAAGAGCACCTAGGATTTTTGATGTTGTGATTGATTCGTGTGGTAGTGCGGTGGGAATACTTTGTTATTTTCAAGTATATAGTATAAAAAAAAGAAAACATAAACAATAGAGATTCACATATATTTTTATATAGGTGGTTTGATGTTGTTTGTGTTTTTATTTCTTATTTTAATCGCGTTTATATTAGATATTGCCTGTTGTATTACTGAAGCAAAAGAAAGTCAAAAAGATTTGTATAGAATGAGAAAGTCTTTTGGACCAAGTGAAGAAAAAGAATAATTTTGGAGAAAATACGTGGTAAGTCCTTAGAGATGGTATATGCCTACACCTGAAAGATTTTATGGTGATAGAAATGCTTTTTTAAAGGCATTAAACGATTGGAATATGCAGGAAAAATTTTATCAAATGAAAATTGATTCATTGAATGATAATTCCAATATGTTTACTTGGAGCATTTTTTTGAAAAATGGAACAGTAATTGGACAAATGACAGTTCAGCCAAAAAAAGAATATCTAAATCATCCTGAAATTAGAGATGTTGGATGGTTTATTGATCCCAAATATCAAGGATATGGTTATGCTTATGAAGCTGCTCATGCCATTTTAGATTATATGTTTTCTGAAGTAGAAATAGAAGAAATAAGAACTTCAGCTGTGCAAATAAATCAAGGATCATGGGGATTAATGGAGAAACTCGGTTTTGAAAGAATTGGTGAAAAGACTTCTAGTTATTTGGATGAAAATGGTAATTATTTAACAGGTTATATTTATAAAATAAATCGTGAGAAATATTTTACATATAGAAAGCAAAAAAGTTTGTAAAAAATTTAAAATTTTTGGTTTATCATTGATTTGAATATCAAACATTTTTGAAGAAATTTTGATAATATAGGAATCATTATTACTTCATGGAAAATGAATAAAATTATTTCAAAATACGATTAAATAAGACACAATTTAAGTGTGAAAGGAAACAACGATACGGAATATGAACATATAACTTTAGAAAAATGTAAAAATTGTAAATATAGATATATTTGTGGAACTGGTTGTCCTGTGGCTAAACATATGAGCGAAAACGATATGAATATAAAGGAACCTAGTTGTGTTGAGTATAATGAATTAATTAAAACTATTGTTTTAGAGAAAATGAAAAGGCTTTAAAGTTTTCACCAAAAAATGATAGTATAATTATATGGAGGTGATTGACTTGGATAGAAAAGATAAAAGAATGCTAACTTTAGGTATATTTGCTCATGCCAATGCTGGAAAAACTACGATTACAGAGCACTTATTATATCATACTAATGTTATTGATAGTATAGGTAGAGTTGATACTGGTAATACAGTTACAGATAATATGAAGGTTGAGCAAGAAAGAGGTATTACAGTTAGAGATTCCATTGTATCGTTTGAATTAAATGATAAAACTATACAACTTATTGATACTCCAGGCCATGTAGATTTCTCTGCAGAAGTAGAAAGAGCCATAAATGTTTTAGATGGTGCAATTTTAGTTATATCTGGTGTTGAGGGTTTAGAGGCACAGACTTATACCATTTGGAGAGCATTACAGGAGAAAAATATACCGGTCATTATTTTCATAAATAAGATGGATAGGCAAGGAGCAGATTATCATAGAGTTATAGCAGAACTTCAAAATAATTTGAAAGTTCCTACTCTTACATTAAGAAACGTAATTCAAAATGAAAATGGGACAATATCAATTAGTTATTCTAAAATTGAAAATATAATAGAAGAAATATCTATGGTAGATGATGAAATACTAAAAAAATGTATTAACGGTTATGATATTGATGGGGAATTATTAGCCAAGAAAATGTATGATTTGACTCATAATTGTAAATTATTCCCGGTAATTGGAGGAAGTGCTTTAATTGATGTCGGTGTAGAAGATTTAGTTGATGCTATTTCTAAATATATACCTACTACTTCTAAAAATATTGATAGTGAATTGTCAGCTTATGTTTTTATGATAAGAGTTGATGAAAATGGCAAAAATGCTTTCGTTAAAATTTTAAATGGTAATTTAAAAAATAGAGATACAGTTAGTGTTGGAGAAAATAAATTAGAAAAAGTAAAAAACATAACTGTTGCAGATGGTACAAAAATGATTCCTGTGGATCAAGTTTATAGTGGTGATATTGCTATTATTAATGGACTTGATGTAAAATGCGGACAAATTATTGGAAATCAAAAAGGGTTTGATAAATATATCAGTTTCGTAAAACCTTTGCTTACCATGGAAGTTAATCCGGATAAAAAGGAAGATACAATAGAACTTATGAGGGCATTAAAGATCTTAAATGAGGAAGATCCTTACTTAAATGTTAGATACAACGAAAGAACAAATTCTATTTTTTGTAGTTTAATGGGTGAAGTTCAATCCCAAATTGTAAAAACTTTATTAGAAGAAAGATTTGGCTTAAATGTTAATATAGAAAATCCTATCGTAATTCATAAAGAAATTCCTACTGTTAGTGCAAAAGCAAAAGCAACTTATACAACGGTTTCAGGAATAGAACTAGAGATTACTCCGTTAGAAAGAGGTAGTGGATTTAAATATGTTTCTAAAGTTTCAACTGATTTCTTGCATCTAAAATATCAAAGACAAGTTGAAAGATTGATAAATTATTACTCTAAACAAGGATTAAAAGGTTGGGAACTAACAGATATGGAAGTTGCCTTAATTGATGGACAATTTGATTCTATGGGTAGTGATCCAATGCATTTTAATATTATTACTCCACTTGCTTTGTTTAGGTGTTTAAAACAAGCCAAAATGAAATTGCTAGAGCCAATACTTAAATATATTATCACATTACCAGAAAAGGACTTGAGTTTAGTAATAAAACTGTTATCTTCTAAAAATGGTGTGTATGAAATTACAAATCATTTTGATCAAATTATTACATTAGAGGGGGAAGTTCCTGCCTCTAATATGATGAATTTTCCTTTAGAATTGTCTATGATTACTAGTGGAAGAGGTACTTATACATCTTATGTTTCTAGATATGATATTAGTAAAAATCAAGATGCTGAAATAGAATATATAGGTGCAGATCCAAGAAATGAAACAACCTTTGTTATTAATGATATGAAAGCAAGTATGGAACCATTAGATAAAACTTTAATGAAAAAGAAAAAAGAAAGTCGTTCTAAATTTGCAAGACAGCAAAAAGAAAAAGAATATGGCATTAAAAGGTAAGGTGAAAACTTATGAGGTCTTATGATAATAAGTACCCTTTAGACTATTATAATGAATTAGAAAAAAAAGAAATAGATATATATAAAATAAGGAATGAAATGGTTGAAACTAGAGGCAGAAACACATAAAATGAAGATGTTATACATAGGATACATTAGGTGATTCTATGTTTTTTTCTGACATACATACAAGGATACGTTTCTTTTTTCTCTTTATTTTGTGTATTTTAATTATTATTGTGATCCGGGTATTTTATATTCAAGTTTTTGATTACCAAAAGTTAAGTACCTTAGCAGAATCTTTGTGGAGTAGAGAACTTCCTATTGGGGCAGACAGAGGCGAAATTTATGACAGGAATGGCAAGGTTTTAGCTACGAATATTACCACGACTTCTTTAGTACTTATTCCTAATCAAATTCAAAATAAAGAAGAAGTTGCTCAAAAACTAAGTGAAATTTTAAATAGTGACTATGAAGATATGCTTGCTCATGTCAGTAAAAAAACGAGTATTGAAAGGGTGCATCCAGAAGGAAGACAACTTTCTTATGATATTGCTTCAAAAATCGATGAACTAGGATATGACGGAGTGTATTTAGTAAAAGAGAGTAAACGATATTATCCATATAGCAGTGTTCTATCTCATGTGTTAGGTTATGTCGGTATTGATAATCAAGGTCTTTCAGGGTTAGAGCTTACTTATGATGATTATTTAACCGGTAAGAATGGAGCAATTAAATATTTTTCTGACGGGAAAGGAAATCGGTTAGAATTATCGGAAGTGTATGAAGAACCACAAAACGGGATTAACATTCAGTTAACGATTGATTTAGATATTCAATTAGCAGCTGAGCGGGAACTTGATAATATTATGAGTAAGTATACTCCAGAACATGCTTTAATACTTGCGATGGACCCTGATACTGGGGAAATTTTAGCAATGGCAAGTCGTCCTAATTTTGATCCGAATAATTATCAAGATTATACGACCGAAACAATTAATCAAAATTTACCAATTTGGATGACTTATGAGCCTGGTTCGACGTTTAAAATTATGACTTTGGCAACTTCTTTGGAAGAACAAACCGTGAACTTATTTGAAGATACTTATTATGATGATGGTAGTGTCAATGTGGATGGAGCGACTATTCACTGTTGGAAAAGTGGTGGACATGGTGCTCAAACATTTTTAGAGGTCGTAGAAAATAGTTGCAACCCTGGATTCGTGGAACTTGGGCAACGTCTTGGAACCAATACTTTGATGAGTTATATTACTAATTTTGGGTTTGGGTCTAAGACAGGGATTGATTTAAATGGAGAATCAAATGGTATTTTATTTCAAGTGGATAAAATGGGGCCAGTAGAACTTGCTACAACCGCTTTTGGTCAAGGTATTAGTGTTACTCCGATTCAACAAGTTACCGCAGTTTCGGCAGCAATTAATGGTGGGACGTTGTATGAGCCGTATCTTGTGAGTGAAATGCTAGAACCAGAAACAAATTCGATTATTTATACAAAGGAACCAGTGATGAGACGGAAGGTCATTAGTGGAGAAACGAGCAAACTCGTAAGGTATGCCTTAGAGAGTGTTGTTGCTAATGGTTCAGGACGAAGCGCTTATATTGAAAATTATAGAGTTGGTGGTAAAACCGGAACAGCTCAGAAAGTTTCTAATGGAGTTTATATGGATGGCAATTATATTTTGTCTTTTATGGGATTTATGCCAGCAGATGATCCAGAAATTGTTGTATATGTGGCAATCGATCATCCACAGGGAGTTACGCAGTATGGAGGTGTTGTCGCTGCTCCAGTTGTCAAGTCTGTTTTAGAAACCGCGATTAGTGTTTTAGGAATTGAACCAAGTCAAGATGGGATGGAAAAGGAATATAACTGGTTGGATACAAAATATGTACAATTACCCGATGTGACAGGGTTAAGTTTGGAAGAAGCTAAAAAAAACTTGAAAGGTTTTTCTGTAGAGTATTCTGGAGTGGGTGAAAATGTGATTTATCAAAGTCCTAGTGCAAATACTTATATTAAAGAAGGAGGAACTGTCAAATTAATGTTAGGTTGATGTCCAAATTTTGTCAAAAAGAGGAAAAATGCCATGATATATGCAAATTTATTGTATAATATGGGTAGGTAGGTGAGTGTATGCTAATTTTAGCGAAAACCGCTTTAGCAATGATGTTGGGTTTCATCTTTGCCATTATATGCGGATTAATTTTTATTCCCCTATTAAAAAAAGTGAACTTTAGGCAGCATGTTAGTGATATGGTTGGAGAACGACATTTAAAAAAGGAAGGTACTCCAACGATGGGTGGAATTATTTTTATTTTTCCA
>DVHP01000084.1 GCA_018711945.1 Candidatus Ventrenecus avicola | reverse complement strand
ATTTTGGCTATTTTGTTCAATAACCTTGCCGAACAGGTCTATTTAAAAAATTAAAAAAGTATGATACAAAGATCACTCTTCATTCATACTTTTACATTTCAACGATAATACATTATCAATCTAACCAATTTCTAATGTAAACGGATCACTTTCCACTCCTGTTCCTCCACTAATTCTTACGTTAGAGGATAGATATAAGGCGGGAGAGACAGTATATGCGCTGTTCGCATAATAGTTGCTCACGATCCCGAGACTATTCATATCAAACACGTAGCTCGAGTAACTGGAATTGGGGGTTATTGCCCATTGAATAGTTTCACTCTTATAGAGCCAATCATTGCTATAACAATCACTATAACTGCTCCAGTTATATAAATTATAAGATAAACAGGTATCTCTTCCAGTACTTCCTCCACTTGTTGCATATCCATAATCACTTGGGTACATAAGCCCTATTTGTCCTGTCCATTCTGTTGGTCTTCCTGTGTATACTGTAGTTCCTCTTTCTCTTTCATAAAACGTACTTGCTGTTACATCATCAAAAGTACTACTTCCTCCTAAATTCCAGACTGCATTACTTATCATAGTTTTTGCTTCACTTGTTAATCCAGTGTTACTAAAATCGCAAGCCACAGTAGCCCCTTTACTACCATAAGGACATTGTCCTGACGTTCGATTATAGTAAGCTCCTGAATTTAATACTATTTGTAAGGCACTATCACTCCAATCATTCGAACCTTCACTGCTTGTTGATGAACCTGTTCCATTCGCTTTATTATCCCAACTATAACTTCCAATTGGTTCATCTCTTATAATTTTGAGTCTTGTTTCTTTTATTCCACTTCCACTATCTATATTATTAAACGCTCCAATAATTCGCCATAACTCATTATTAAACCTCACATAGTTATTCGGATCTGCTCCGATATATCTGGCATTGTTATCTGGATCATCTGTTGCTATTTCACTTGATAAACTAGCATTATCCTTTATACAATTTGCTGCTGTATCAGTACATGCTAGGATAGAATCAATAAATGACATTTCTTTAAAATACATCGTACACTTTGTTCTACTCATATTTCCTGCAGAATAATTAGATAAATTCACTAGAGCACTCCAAGAATCATTATCCCAAGTGATTTCTGCTCCATTTGTACAACTACTTTGAGCGGTGTCTAGAGTATATCCACTATCTTTTGATGGAATGGTATTGGTAATTTCCCCATTTACATATACTGCGAAATATAAGTCTCCAGGATCCTGATATTTCCCGTTAATCACATTAAATTGTTTTCCTTCTGTGAATACAGCAAATGATGTATACAAAAACACTCCTGCCAATAAGAATACACAACCTACTGTAAAAAGTATAATAAAAGTTCTTTTCTTATTTTTTTCTTTAAACCTTTCTAACTTCATATGACTCACCTATTCTATATTAAAATATTACGTCAACCCCCCCCCCGTCTATCAATGTCCAAAAAAAAGAAACTGCCTAAACAGTCTCTAATTAATTAACTCATCTAAATCGACATCACTACGGTCGTGTTTAATTTCTTCCCAATTCTCTGTTTTCTTAAAAATACAAATAATATTGATTGGAATCCATGTTGCTAAGAATAAAGCAAACAAGATAATTCCAGACAAAACATTTTTAATACTTTTCTTATTATATTTTACAACAAAGATATTCATCGCTACAGTTACTAAATAAGCAAGAACAAAGAATAAAATACCCATCGCATATAAATAAGAGAAGAAATCAAATAACTCGACTCCGGTAAAATGGAATACGATCAAAACAATCGATAAGAAAAATCCTAAAACCATAACAATTGGACATAGATACATCATAACCATATCAAAACAAGCAATATGACCAGTTTTAAAGAATGTTTTAATTAAATCTTTTCCATAAATTTGTAAACAACTAATGCATCCACTTGTCCATCTTTTTCTTTGTTTCCAACTAGCCCAGAAATTTTGAGGATGTTCATCATAAGTAATTGCTTCTTCTACAAACGCTACTTGAATGCCTCTTAAAGCACATTGGCCTGTAAACTCAGAGTCTTCAGTCAAAGTTTTGGTATTAAAACCATTCTTAACAACTTCTTTCTTAATCATAAATCCTGTACCATTAATTGCCGCAGAACCCGAAAAATTCATTCTGGCGCGATTAAAGAAGAAATTTTGAATAAAATAGAATAAAGTATAAGAGCCAGTTAACCAATTATCTCCCATATTCTTCGCATCTCTAAAACACTGAGCAACCTCTACTCCTTCACATAAAGCATCATTCATTCTTGCTAAAAAATTAGGATGTACTAAATTATCCGCGTCAAATATAACATAAGCATCAATATCATCTCTCGGTTTTAACTTTTTAAATACAAACTGTAAAACATCAGCCTTTACTTTAACTGGAACAGTACAATCAATCACAGTAGCTCCAGCTTTTCTTGCCGCTCCTGCTGTATCATCCGTACAGTTATTAGGAACAACATAAATGTCATATAACTTTTCTGGATATCTTTGCTTCTTTAAACTCTTAATTAATCCTCCAATAACTTTTTCCTCATTACGACTAGGTACAATAATCGCAAATTTATACTTTGGTTTATGTCTACCAAACATGCTTTTATGATAATTTTTAAACCCAAACAATCCAGTAACTGCAAAATACATTCCAAAGATAAAAGACAAAGCAAACAAAATATAATAAATGATTACAATTACATTAACCATGAACTTTCCACCTTCTTTAATACTGTTTCTAGAGAAACTCCCATTTTTCTCAGATTATTTACTTCTTCTACAATATGAAGAAAACTATTATTTGTTTTTTCTTGTAAAATACAATCTATTTTATCTGTAACATAAGTTCCTTTAGTCGAATAACTTTCTACAACATTCTCCCGTTCCAAAATATCGTATGCTTTCTTTACCGTATTAGGATTAATCCTCAACTGTAATGCTAGTTCTCGAATACTTGGAATCTGTTCTCCTGATTTTAGAGTCCCCTCTAAAACAAGTTCTTTCATCTGTTCGGCAATCTGAACATAAATTGCTACAGAACTATTCACATCAATTTGAATCATCTACTCCCCCATTTTCTTTTAATATTAGTATGTGCCATCTCCGTCCGAAATAGTACTACTTGAAGTAATACAAATAAATTATAGTATAGATTGTAGAAAAATGCAATTACAATTTTGTCATGGAGTCTTTATTCTATTCAGAAACACTATTCATAAAGTAAAAACTACCCAAAAAAAGCAAAAATACCGAAAAAATATTTCCGCTATGAATAAAGTCAATAACTTTTAAAAAAAGGAAAAATACCGAAGAAAATAAAAAGGCTAAAATAAAGTTCCACGTTGTATGTGCGTACTTTCGAAAGCAAAAATTAACAAATTTAATCATCAAAACGACTCCCACAACTAAACCAAGACCAAATAAGCACGTATAACCAATCTGCAAAAAAGGATTAGAAAACAATTTTAAAACAAAAGTATAACTTCCTATGACCATAAAGGTAGATGTTCCACTAAGACCCGGAACCACAGTAGTAACCGCATCTAAAAATCCTAGAAAAAACACATAAAAATTAGAAAAAAGAGAGTTAGATGGCACAAATTCATCGAGTCTCACTCCTTGATAAATAAAATAAAGAAACAAAAAAAGAAGAAAAATAAATATCCAATCCTTAGTATTTCGCTCATGTTCCTTAAGTAATCCTGGAATCGTTCCTAAAATAAGCCCAATGAATAACGTCATGGTATACACATAATAATGTTCTAAACAAAATAAAATGAGATGACTTCCCAATAACACAGCAAGAACAATTCCACAACCTAAAGGTGCCAAAAAAGAAAAATTTTCCCGTATATTATGAAAAAAAGTTTCAATTCTTCTTAAACTCTCTTCATAAACACCAAAAGAAATAGCTAAAACAGAACCAGAAACTCCTGGAATAATTTTCCCAATTCCAATAAAAAATCCCTTCAAAAAAAGAATAAATGTTTGCAATAGTATCACCCATACTATTTTATTCTTCTTCTTAATTTTTATTTCAAAACGGCAATCATAAACTTTAACGAAAATCACAATCCCAATATAAACATTGACTACCGTATTTCTTATGGATTAGCAAAATTAATTTCTGGATATAATAAATCTTTCGAGATTGGTTACAACGTGCCTAAATCTTGTTAAAATGATATCAAAAGGAACTTCCTCTCCACTATCTCTTTCCGTAAACCAAAAATTCACTTCAAAAAAAGCCAATATCCAATCAATATCAGCTTCTAATTTTCAAATTACTTTTCTTCCTTTTTTTCTTTTTTTGGAGGTTTAGGCAAAGCCGCTTTACGCGATAAATTAAGTCGCCCTCGGTTATCATAACCTAAACTTTTCACTAAGATTTCATCCCCAACTTTTACTAAATCGCTAGGCTTTTTCACATGCTCATGAGCAAGTTCAGAAACATGAACCATACCTTCGCAACCTTCCCAAAGTTCAACGAAACATCCAAAGCTTTCCACTTTAGTAACTCGCCCAGTATAAATCTTATCTTCCTCTACTTCACGTGCCACATTTAAAATCATTTCTTTTGTTTTATCAATAATAGATTGATCATTATGATAAATAATCACTCGTCCATCGTCTTCTAAATCAACTTTAACAGCATCTTTATCATTAACACTTTTGACATGACTACAGTCTAAGATAATTTTTGTAATCATATCTCCACCTCGACCAATAACATCACGAATTTTATCAGGATTAATCATAAATGTTTCAATCTTTGGTGCATATGGGCTTAACTCTTTACGAGGTTCTTTAATACAATCTGTCATCACATCTAAAATTTCAAGTCTTGCTTTCTTAGCTTGAGCAAGTGCTTCTTTTAAAATTTCTTTCGTAATTCCTTTAATCTTAATATCCATTTGTAAAGCAGTAATACCATTTGCTGTTCCAGCAACTTTAAAATCCATATCTCCCATATGGTCTTCTAATCCTTGAATATCAGTTAAAATTGTATGATTTTTACCATCTTTTGAAGTAATGAGTCCCATCGCAATTCCTGCAACAGGTGCTTTAATAGGAACACCAGCCGCCATCAAAGATAAACAACCTGCACAAATAGTCGCTTGACTAGAAGAACCATTACTTTCTAAAATCTCAGAAACAACACGAATAGTATAAGGAAACTCTTCTTCACTAGGAATCACATAAGAAAGTGCACGTTCCCCTAACGCTCCATGACCAATTTCTCTTCGTCCAGGAGACCCATAACGTCCAATCTCACCAACAGAAAACGCTGGAAAATTATAATGAAGCATAAACCGTTTAGCATCTTCAATACCGAGTCCATCCAAAATTTGATGTTCCCCAATCGCTCCCAAAGTAGTAGTGGCAAGACTTTGTGTTTGTCCCCTTGTAAATACAGCCGAGCCATGTGTTCTAGGAAGCAAATCTACCATAGCATCGAGTGGACGTATCTCATCCATAGCTCTACCATCAGGTCTAATATGCTTCTCAGTAATCAAACTACGAACTGCATCAGCTTCCAAATTATATAAAATTTTATTAATTTGTTTTAACTTCGCATCCAAATTTTCATCTTCCAAATACATTGCAGAAAAATAACCGATTGCTTGTTGTTTAATTTCTTCTACTCTATTTTGAGAAGCAAGTTTATCTTTCATTTGAATAGCTTCTAAAATATTTTCATAAGCATAATTTGTAACAGCTTCAACTAAGTCACTTTCAAGTTCTGCCTTATCAAGTTCTACTTTTTCTTTTCCAATAGACGCGATAATCTCACTTTGGAATTCACATAATTTCTTAATAGCTTCATGTCCAAACAATATTCCATCTAATACAACTTTTTCACTACATTCATTGGCACCAGCTTCTACCATACAAATAGCGTCTTTTGTACCAGCTACAGTAAGATTAAGTTCACTTCTCTCTAATTCTTCAACTGTTGGATTAATAATATATTCTTTTCCAATTTTACCAACAACCACACCACAAACTGGTCCATCAAATGGAATTTCAGAAATACCTAAAGCCAAAGAAGAGCCAAAAAGTGCCGTCATAACAGGAGAATTATCTTGGTCTACAGATAATACTGTATTCACAACTTGAATTTCTTGCCGCAAATTCTCATCAAACATTGGTCTAAGTGGCCGGTCAATAATTCTAGCAGCAAGCGTCGCTTCATCAGTTGGTCTTCCCTCTCTTTTAATAAATCCTCCTGGAATCTTCCCAACAGAATACAACTTTTCTTGATACAAAACTTGTAACGGAAAGAAGTCCTGAGTTACAACATTTTTTCCCATAACTACTGCTGACAACACAACTGTATCACCATAACGAACCAAACAAGCTCCATTTGCTTGCTTTGCTAACCAACCTGTTTCTATAACAATTTTTCTTCCATAAAAATCTAATGTAAATTCTTTTTTCATACTACCTCCGTCTTTATCATTATAAAAAAAGAGACACTAAAAAATTTAGTGCCTATTTTCTTAAATTTAATTTCTTAATCAATTCACGATATGCAACAACATCGTTTTCTTTTAAATAGTTTAAAAGTTTCTTTCTTTTACCAACCATTTTTTGTAAACCACGTTTTGAATGATAATCATGAATATGTGTCTTAAAGTGTTCTGTTAAATTATTAATTTCTTCTGTAAGTAAAGCAACTTGAACTTCTGTAGAACCTACATCATTCTTATCCTTTTGGAATTCCTTAATAATTTCAGCTTTTCTTTCTTTAGACATAGCCATAAATAATTCCTCCTTTTTCATTTTATCCGTTTATCCGCAGTAATATGAAAGAGGTCCATGAAAACCGCAGAAAAACTTCAACAACCATAGTATAATATGAAAAAAGGGAAATTGCAAGAAATTTTTTAGCTATCCCCATTATACTAAGGTTTTTCTCCAAAAACATTGTCGTTTTTTTAAACATCTTATATCAAACTACAAAGAAAAAGTCTTACCTACGGACAGTTTTTTAAAACCTAAAAAAAAATGACCTAGAGTATTTCTAAGTCATTTTGTCTCTTATACTAGAAATAAGCAACCATTTATGCTATCCTTATGTTATCTAAATAGAAAGAATAGAGGTTGCTTATGTCTAAATTATATAATACTCAAAAAGAGATTACAACTAATTTCAGAAAGTTTTTTTCAAAATATATTCCTAATATTAGAAAAACTCAACTGAATATCCTTCCTGAGATTATTTTTGGAATGATACAAGCTGAATCTGTAAGCGCTTTTGACATCGCTAAAACTTTAAAAGATAAATTTTCTTTATTCAGTTTGATTCTGTGATCAAAAGAATTCGTAGATTTTTTAACAATAAACTCTTTCAACCTTATGAATTC
The DNA here is from genome assembly GCA_018711945.1 of Candidatus Ventrenecus avicola. Classification (GTDB taxonomy): domain Bacteria; phylum Bacillota_I; class Bacilli_A; order RF39; family UBA660; genus Ventrenecus; species Ventrenecus avicola. Next base: position 1,194 of record DVHP01000084.1, on the reverse strand, counting down.
TATCAATCTTTTATTTCTTATATTATTGCTCACTATAAAAAGAAACATCGTGATAAAAGAGTTCATCTTGTTTTTGACCATATGTTTTCTCACGACAACTATACGATTTTTATGATTACTATGAGAATTGGCAAACAAGGAATTCCTCTTTGGTTTCGTTGTTTTAAAGGAAATGATGATTCTGATGCCTTTGCATCCAAAACAATTACAGAAGGAATTACAGAAGTCAGTAACATGTTTGAAAGTACCGGTTTAGAACTTATCTTTTTAGCTGATCGTTGGTTTAATTCTACAGAGCTATTAAAACATATTGATTCTTTAGGTCATACTTATTGTATTCGTTTAAAGAAAAATATCCATGTCTATCCTTTTGATAAGAAAGAAGGTCATATTGTTCAAAAATACATTGGAGAGCTTTCTTATTGTAAATACAAGTCTGTTACTTATAAAGAGATTCCATTTACCGATGAACGTTATATTACAAATATTGTTTTTAGTGACTGGAAAGATGTAGAAGAACCTTGGATTATTGCTACAAATGGAGATACAAGAAGAGCAATTAAAGATTATAGTTATCGTTTTGGAGGAATAGAAACAGTTTTTAAAAATCAAAAAACAAATGGATTCAATTTAGAAAAAATATGTAATGCAAATATTACCTCTTTTACTACAATGTATACTTTATTATGTGTCTGTGTAACTTACTTAACTATTTTAGGAGCTGACTATTCTAAAAACTCTCGTTGTTACAAAAATGAAAAAATAGAGACTCATAAAATTTACATTGTTGATGAAACAAGAACGAAAAAGAGAGTCATCTCTTTATTTAATACTGGATTAACCTTATTTAAAAGAGCCTTTTGTTCCTTAAAATACATAAGACTTCCATTTACCTTTATTTTATACGACATATAACTTAAGATTTTAACAATCATCTATTTTTTTGAAATTGGACGAGTTCCAACACTTTTTTGCATGTTATAAATTCTTTAAAAACAACATTTTTTACTTCATTATATGAAAAAAGACGGAAATCATGATTCACTGGGCGAATATTTTTCCATCTTTTTCCCTTTATTTATACTGTCTTATCAAAAACTGTCCTTAGGTCAGCTGATTCTGTACGGGTCAGAGATGGTCCCCGACCCAGAGACTGTCACGCCAGACTTCAGATTGATGACTGGGCGAAGAGCA
>DVHP01000083.1 GCA_018711945.1 Candidatus Ventrenecus avicola | reverse complement strand
AGTAGATAGAGTAATACAACAAGCGATAGTACAAGTAATCACTCCGCTGTTCGAACCACAGTTTAGTGAAACTAGCTATGGTTTTAGACCAAAGAGAAGTTGTGAAATGGCCGTCATAAAAGCATTGGAATACTTTAATGATGGTTATGACTGGATAGTAGATATAGACTTGCAGGCATTCTTTGATAACGTAAATCAAGATAAATTAATAGGCATCATAAGAAAAACAATCAAAGATGGAAGATTCGTGTCATTAATCAGAAAGTATCTGGTAAGTGGTGTCATGATAAATGGAGTAGTACAACCTACTAAAGTTGGTACACCACAAGGAGGCAATTTAAGCCCATTACTATCGAACATTATGCTAAACGAATTAGATAAAGAGTTAGAGAAAAGAGGGCTCCGTTTCGTTAGGTATGCAGATGATTGTTTAATCATGGTAAAAAGTGAAAAAGCTGCAAATCGTGTAATGCAAACAATTACTAGATATATTGAAAATAAACTTGGGCTTATTGTTAATGCTGAAAAAAGCAAAGTTGCAAGACCAAGAGAAATTAAGTATCTAGGCTTTGGATTTTATAATAAGAAAGGGATTTGGAAACCAAAACCACATGTAAAATCCGTACAAAAGTTTAAAGCAAAGCTAAAGGATATCACTAGTCGAAGTAATGCTCTGTCTATTGATGAAAAAATCGAAAAGCTTAACCAGGTCATAAGAGGTTGGATAAACTACTTTAGAATAGCAGATATGAAAACTCTTATGCAAGGAATAGGAGAACACTTAAGACATAGACTACGAATGTGTATTTGGAAATATTGGAAGAAACCAAGAACCAAATACAAGGCATTAAGAAAACTTGGAATTTCCGAATATAATGCTCATATGGTAGCAAATACCAGAAGAGGATATTATTGGGTAGCAGGCACAGTGGTACTTCATATAGCAATATCTAACGAACGGCTAAAACAAAAAGGCCTAGTGTTTCCACTAGACCATTACCAAAAAGTCCATACTGTAATATAAATTGAACCGCCGTATACGAGAACCGTACGTACGGTGGTGTGAGAGGGGCAAAATAATTTAATCATTATTTTCCTCTACTCGATTGTTTTAAGTGTTCGAATGCATTAAAAATATTTTCTTGATTTGTATAAAATTATAATTATAGAAGAATGAATCGTATTTTTAATATTATTAATCTACTTTGGCTCTTCATATTCCGAGTGAAAATATGGTATACTCATATAGAGTGGTGATGGTATGAGAATTGGAATAGATATTGATGGTGTGCTTACGAATGTTATTAGATATGCATGCGATTATGGAAGTAAATATTTTTTTGAAAAATATGGTGAATTAGATATTAATATCAATGCATGGTCGTTAAAAGATATGTTTGGCGTTAGCGATGAAGAAGATAAAGAATGTTGGTTAAGTCTTGTGAAAAATTACTCTATTAATGAACCGGCAAGACCTTTTGCTGCTGAAATCATAAAGAAAATGCGAGAAGAAAATAATGAGATTTATATTATAACAGCAAGGAGTGCAAGCAAATGGGACGATGAAGATGGGGAAATGAATCATATCTTAACACAATGGCTTAAAAATAATCATATTCAATACGATAAATTAATAATAAGCAATGACAAGTTAGAGATGTGTAAAAAATATCACATTAATATTATGGTTGAAGATAAAACGGAAAATATCAATAGCATTTCAACAGAATTACCTGTAATTTGTTTTCATGAAAATCATAATAAAAATTTAAATGGAAAAAATATTTATAGAGCTTATAGTTGGTATGATGTTTACTATAAATATTTGTTGATTAAGGAGGATGTTTATCATGAAAAGAATTAAGAATTATCCAAGACCCCAATTTGTAAGAAGTGATTGGTTAAATCTAAATGGAAAATGGAAGTTTGTTTTTGACGATGATAATATTGGAGAAGAAAAAGCGTTTTTTAAAAATTTTCCGAAATCAATAGAAATCCTTGTTCCATTTACATATGAAACTAAAATGAGCGGTATTCATGATGAAACTGTTCATGAAAATATTTGGTATTCCAATACTATAAAGTTAAATACTCATGATAATAAAAGAACTATATTACATTTTGAAGGTAGTGATTTTATTACTAAGATATGGATCAATGGAAATTATGTTGGAATGAATATTGGAGGATATCATAGATTTTCTTTTGATATAAGCCAGTATATCATTGATGGAGATAATAATATTACGATAAAGGTTGAAGATTCGTTATCCAAGAGTCAGCCGAGAGGAAAACAGAGATATAAAAATGAAAGTTTTAAATGCTGGTATATTCAAACAACAGGGATATGGAAAACAGTATGGATAGAAACTGTACCTAAGAATTATATTATATCTGCTAAAAATACTCCAAATTTTGATGATAAAAATATTGATATTGAATTGGTGACAAATATTCCTCTAAATGAGCTACAAAACTATGAAATCGAGACAGAAATAAAGTATGATAATGAAATTATAAATATTCAAAGAGATAAGCTTGATGATAGTATATTGAAGTATAAAATTGACATCAGTAATTCTTATAATAATCATGAAATAAAATATTGGTCTTTAGAGCATCCGTATTTATATGATATCAATTATAGATTATATAAGAACGATATATTAATTGATGAAGTATCATCATATTTTGGTGTGAGAAAAATATCTATAGAAAATTCAAAATTATTATTAAACAATGAACCATTATATCTTAGGATGATATTAGACCAGGGGTATTGGGTTGAGTCTCATCTAACTCCTCCAAGTGAAGATGCTATCATGAAAGATATAGAACTTGTAAAAAAATATGGATATAATGGAATAAGAAAGCATCAAAAAATAGAAGATGAAAGATTTTTATATTATTGTGATTCTAATGGTATATTAGTTTGGAGTGAAATGGCTAACTGTTATGAATTTAATGATCAATCCATAGAGTACTTTGTTGATGAATGGATGAAAGTCGTAAAACAAAACTATAATCATCCATCTATCATTACATGGGTTCCGATTAATGAGTCGTGGGGTATAAGTGAAGTATCAGAAAATATTGAAGAACAAAGTTTTGCAAATAGTTTATATTACATTACAAAATCATTTGATAAAACTAGACCTGTGGTTTCCAATGATGGGTGGGAACATACGATATCTGATATTGTTACGATACACGATTATAAGCAAGATGCTGATTTATTGTATCATGAATATAATGATAAAGATTTCATGGTATTAAATAACTTAAAACCATATAATACAATTCATAAATTATTTAGTGGGAATTATAAATATCATGGACAACCTATTGTCATGAGTGAATATGGCGGAATTGCTTTAAACTCTGATAAAGGTTGGGGATATGGGCGTCAGGCTCTTGATGAAAATGAGTTTATAAAAAGATTTGAAAGTTTAACTAAGGCTATTGAAAAAACAAGTTATATTACTGGCTATTGTTATACACAACTTACAGATGTTCAGCAAGAAATAAATGGTCTAGTAGATGAAAATAGAATAGATAAGTTTAGTCCTGAAATTATAAGAAAAATAAATGAAATAAACCACCAACATAAAAATTAAAGATGTTGCAGATGTTTGCGCCATTTCCATTATAAAAGAATCCAAAAGACTATGGGAAAAATAAATGTATAATTAAAGTTGTATACCTAATTAGATTTATAACTTATTGAAATTTGTCCATACTAAACTTGGTGATACTATGTTTTATTATTTCAATAACTTTCTTTTGTTTGCTATTTTGGGCTTTTGTAGTGAAAATATTTTACATCTTATTTTTCATGGTTCTTTTACAAGCAATCCCTTTTATGGACCGTGGATGCCTATTTATGGTTTCGGGGTAGTCATCATGATTTTTTTAACAAGGACAATATTTAATAATTTAAAAGCAAAAAGATGGATAAAAATTGTATTATTGTTTTTTAGTGCTGCGATAATACTGACTCTTTTAGAACTCGTTGGTGGAACTTTAGCTGAATTTCTTTTTCATAAAAGTTTCTGGGATTACTCTAGTATGCGCTTTTCTATTGGTAAATATATTTCATTAGAAATGAGTGTTGTGTGGGGGCTTTCTTGTTTGATATTTTTGTATATTATCAAACCTATTTCAGATAAGATTCTTGTTAGAATTCCAGAGTTTGTAACTATAGTTTTGTTAGTACTTGTGGTAGTAGATGCAATAGTAAGCTTTCCGTTAAAATAATTTTTTCTAGGAATTCTTTTTCTTTTGTGATATCCTAAAGAAAAGAAAGTAGGAATGCATTATGAAATATCAGTGGGATTTAAAAGAACTTTTTCCAAGTGATGATGTCTTTTTTGATGAAATAAAAAAAATAAGAAAAGAATTGGAAACGTTTTTAGAACCACCAATGGAAATTACAAAGACGAATATAACAAAGATTTTAAAAGAGTACTGGGATATTAAAGAAAGATGTAATCGTGTTTTGGTATATGGCTCTTTAAGATATTACAAAAATGTAAAAGATGAAATGTGCATACAAATGAAGAGAGAGGGCGAAGCTTTACAAAATGAAGTGAATACTAAACTGATGGATATCGATCGTTTGATTCTTGCACTTGGAAAAGAAATGGTTTTTGATTGGATTTATGAAAATTCAGAATTAGAAATTTATCAGCTATTTTTGGATAATTTGTTTCGGAAAGAAAAACATATTCCAGATGAAAAAAATAGTCTGGAAATAAAAAAATATCAAGAAGAATGGAATCATATGAAAAATGAGTATTCTACTATTTTACAGAATATTGATTATGGGACTATCATTGTAAATGAAGAGAATGTATCATTGTCTTCCGCGAATTTTTCGAAATATTTATCTTCACGAGATAGGAAAGTGAGAAAAGACACATATTTTACTGTGAATCAAGAGTTCATAAAACATGGAAGTGAATTTGCAAGTCTTTTTGATACAGTTTTTCAGGATAAAGCAAGTCTTGCAAAGTTAGAAGGATATTCTACTGTTTTAGAAAGTGCTTTGTTTGAAGAAAATATTGATTCTAAAATTCTTGATACATTAATTATGGCAGTTCATGAGGCTTTTCCTTTGCTTCAAAAATATTTGAAGTTAAAAGCTCAAATATTAGAGATAACAGATCCACATTTATATGATTTTGGTGTTCCTTTGGATTTTGATAATAAAAGAAAATATACTATTGAAGAAGGAGTAGCGATTATCAAAGAAGCATTAAAGCCTTTAGGAAAACAATATTTAGAAGTAGTTGATACGTTACTTCAAGGACATATCGATGCAGAGTTAAGCGAAGAAAAACATCAAAGTATCACATTTTCGTGGAATAGTTATTCTTTCTTAAATTTTCATGGTGCTTATGGTGACTTAAAGAATTTAGTCCATGAGCTAGGTCATAGTGTTAATGATTATTTGTCTTATAAAAACGTACCATTCATGTATATGGTTAGTACGGTATTTGTAGGAGAAACTTCTTCGATAGTGAATGAGATTTTATTAAATCGTTATTTGTATCAAAAGGCAGAGACGAAGGAAGAAAAAATATATTATCTCAGTAAAGAAATTGAAAACTATGTTACGAGTGTTTTTAAACAAACAATGTATACAGAGTTTGAGCGAGAACTTCATAAATTAAGAAAGAATGGGCCTTTCACTCAAGAAATTCTATCTGAAACATTTTTAAAACTTGTTCAAACGTATTATGGAGAGGATATTTGTTATGATGACGTTTCTAGTATCGAGTGGACTAGACTTGGACATCTCATTCGTCATAGTTATTATTCTTATACTTATGCGACAGGTCTTTTAATGGCAAGTGTGGTAGTTCATTCTTTGGTAGATGCACAAACGTTAACAAAAGAGGATTATATCAAATTTTTGGCTTCGGGAAGTAGTATGTATTCTTTGCCTTTGTTAGAAACTATAGGGGTAGATATGACCAATTCTACTGTAATGGAACAAGGGTTTCACATTTTAGAAGAAGATATTTTAAAGTTAGAAAGATTGTTGAAATAAATTTTTTTGAATAACTTAACTATGTTATAGCTATTTTTGGGAGGAATTTATATGGATATACAAGAAAAATGTCAGGATTTAGAACAGATAAAACAGGATTTGCAACGTCAAATAGAAATGTTGGAATTGGATAAAACTGTACAACAATATATAGCCTTAAAAAAAGAAAAAGATGAACTAGAAAGAGAGCAAAGCATTTTATATCGAAAAATAAAGCTAAAAGAATATGACTCTTGTAGACATATTATTGTTTATTCTTTTCGTGATAGGCACAAGGAATGTATAAAATGTGGGCTTCGAGATGATGTTTTAGAGTATTATTACGATATAGATAGGCCATATTATTCGGCAGATGGAATTATGTTTGAGTATTTAAAGAAAAATTGTTTTAGCGGTTTTGATACGGATATTGTTTGTGCTCCAGAACTTGCTCGTGCCATTTATAAGCGTCTTCGTTTGGTGTATCCCAAAATAAGTGATGAAGAGATTCTTAAATATTTGCAAAATGCTTTGTTACATATTAGTACTATACCAGTGAATAAGGAAAGAAAACAAAGTCGGGCAAGAAGATTATCTTTAAATTCTAATTTTTCTATATGGAATAGTTATCATTTTTAATAGAATATTTTTTAGTTTTCTTTTAGTATTTCTGTTAGGAGAATTAAGATACTACCTGTGAGTAAGAATACAGTAGCTAGAAACTGAGTGTTACCTGTTAGTAGTTGTCTAGGAGATGCGTTTGGCGAGAGTTCTTTTAGATGTTTATAAGCAAGAACGAAAAAATATAAATAAATGAAAAAACCAATACTTAATAAAGTAATGTTAATTGTTTGCGATTTTAGTCTTGCATTTCTATCTTGATTTAAAACGGATACTCTTTCTAAATGATTTGAATAGATAGCAAAGCTGGCTAAAAAGAAGTAAGTTATCCAGATTTTATCTTCGATATTTAATTCTCTTAATGATTCGAAAACATCTTCCATATTTAAATTATATGTGAAACCTTTTAAGAAAGAAGAAAATATGGTATGATATCTAAGAAACGGAGTGACTGATATGAAAAATAAATATCAAAGAATGAATAAAGAAGAAAAAAAGAAATGTCGTGAAAAGTTTTATCAAACGGATAAAGGAAGAGAACTCAAAAAAAGATTTACTCGTTTGACCATTCTAGGAATCATTGGAATTTGTTTTGCTGTTTTTTTAGTTATCAGTGGCTATATCAGTGAAGAAATTTCTTGGGCTACTTGGACACTTGCTGGAATCTTATTATTCTTTTCGTTAGTTTATCTCATTAGTCCTTTTGTATTAAAGGCTAAATGTTTTAATGATTATGCTGTGAAACATATAAAGTGACAAAATAAGACAAAATCTTCTCTTTACATCAGAAGATTTTTTTATTATAGTAAAAAGCACTTAAAAGACATGGACTCCTTTAGTGAGGAGAATTATGAAAAAATTTATTTATTGTATTTTTTTGATGGTAGTGTTTTTTACAATGAAAACTGCTAATGCTTATATTATGTCCTATGATACAGGATATGGATACTATGTAAACGATGTTCATTATGATTTTTATATGTATGTGGATGAAGAGACTCATTTACCACTGTTTCGAATTGGATATGAAACAGAACGCGTGGAAGAATGGACTTTAGAAGAAACGGATCACTTATCTCTTACGGATGAGGAACTAGATCAAATTAAAGATTATATCTTTTATGTGACGGATGGGAAAAGTTATCAAGAGCTTACTACGCGAGAACTGATTGGAGTGCAAGCGTTTATTTGGAAAATGTATGAAGAAAAAACAGGTATTCCGATGCGATGGAATTGTGATGTAGGATATTTAGTGGATTATGAAAAAATGATAGCCTCTAAAAAGGAAGAATTTGAAACACCAGCTGTATTTACATATCAAGCATATGTTGGAGAAAGTTTATCGATTTCTTTGCTACCTTATTTGAAAACTGAGTATACATTGATCCCAGAAAGTGAGGATTATACTGTAGAAGCTTCTTCTAGTACTTTTATTTTTACTCCTTTGAAAGAAAAGAATTATACCTTAGAACTTGATTCCGAGAGAGCTAAAGAGAGTGTTCGATATTATAAAAGTGGAGAGGAAGAATTCATTGAACTTGTGAAAATGGCTGAACCAAGACCAATTCTTTCGATTGAGGCTGTTGAAAAGAAGGTTCCTTATTCTGTTTTTCTAGCACTTGATGATGGAGTAGATTGTGAAGTAAATCAAGAATATTATCCTAATGAAGAAGTACTTTTGAATTATCATGTGCAAGATGGTTATAAAGTAACCGAGATTGAAGTAATTACAGAGGATGGAAGTTTTCTATTAGAAGACACGAATCATTTTGTGATGCCAGAAGGTGATGTCGTGGTTCATATTGATACAGAAAAGATTCAGAGTGAATATTCTGTTCGTGTTCTAGTGGATGAAGGCGTTACAATAACACCTTTCAAAGAAAGCTATACTATTGGGGAAGAAGTAACATTTTCTTATCATATTGATGAAGAGTATACTTTAAAAGATATTGTTCTTCTTACCAAGGAAGGGAGCGTGTCTCTAGATGATTTGTCGTTTTTGATGCCAAATAGTGATGCCGTGATTCATGTTCTTACTGAGAAAAAACCGATTTTTTATTCTGTTATGGTAGAACCAGTAGAAGGCATTTCTATTTCTTATGGCACTTCTTATTTAGCGGGTGATGTTGTATCGTTTTCTTATCAGTTAGACGAGGGAAAAAAAGTAGATTCTTTTCTTATTAAAACTAAGGATAATGTTTTTTCTGTTTCTTCTGCAGAGTTTGTTATGCCATCAAGCGATGTTGTGATTGTTCCTGTTTTAGCCCAAGTGGAAGATAATGTCGATGTCGTTTCTACTACCCCGCATAGGGATAGTACTATTACTCAAGTTTACGAAGTTCCTAATACTTCTTCTGTTCAATGGAGTTTTCTGATTATTATTGTACTATTTATAAGCAGTACAATAGTATATGCAAAAAAGTGTAAAAAATGTGTAAAATGACCCAAAAATTGTCTTTTTTGACAATTTTTTTTTGAAAAAAAAAGGAAATTGAGGGTTTTTCTTGAATAACTATTATTAGGGGAGGAGTATTTTATGCCGAGGATATCGGAAAATGTGATTAATGAAATTCGAGCACAAGTGGATATTGTAGATATCATTAAAGAATATATTCCTCTTACACCAAAGGGGAAGAATTACTTCGGAGTTTGTCCATTTCATCAAGACCATTCTCCAAGTATGAGTGTTTCTCGGGAAAAGCAAATGTTTAAGTGTTTTTCTTGTGGAGCTGCTGGGAATGTATTTAAGTTTGTGAGCGATTATGAAAATATCAGTTTTGTAGAGGCAGTCGCGAAGGTTGCTTCCAAGGTAGGAATTTCTCTTGCAATAACAAGTGATTATAAACCGAAAGAAAAATTTCAAAAAGAATACGATGTCATGAATTTGGCAATGTTATATTTCCAGAATAATTTAAATACAAGTTATGGAAATAAAGCAAAAGAGTATTTAGCAAGTCGTGGTATCAATGAAGAGATGATTAAAGTATTTGATATTGGGCTTTCTTTTGATAAAAATACGTTGTATGAGTTTTTAGAAAAAAAGAAAATTCCAGCGGATGATATGACAAAGCTGGGTCTTGTGAATCAATCAGGCCTTACTTATCATGATGTGTTTGTCAATCGAATTATTTTCCCAATCCATGATCCAATGGGACATGTTGTCGGATTTACTGGCCGAGTCTATGAAGGGGATTATACCCCAAAATATTTAAATAGTAAAGAGACCGCTATTTTTAAAAAAGGTAATATTTTATTTAATTACCATCGCGCTAGAGATGCGATACGGCTTCAAAAGAAAGTGATTCTTGTCGAAGGAAACATGGATGCAATCAGAATGTATGTGTCTGGGTTTCAAAACACTATCGCGTTGATGGGAACCTCGATGACAAAAGACCAGGTAAGTTTAATTGAAAAGCTTCGAGTTCCAGTTATATTGATGTTTGATAATGATGAGGCTGGAAAAACGGCAACAATGAAAAATGGTGAGACTTTAATTCATGCTGGTATCACCGTTGAAGTGGTAAGGCTTTCTGGAGCGAAAGATCCAGATGAATATATACTTTCTAATGGTGTGGATGCAATGAAAGACAATATTGAGCATCCGTTGTCTTATTTAGAATTTAAGTATAACGCGTTAAAAGAAAATAAAAACTTAGAAGATACGGAAGAACTTGCTAATTATGTAAAAAATGTACTAATCTCTTTAGAAAACGCTGATGATATTACTATTGATATTACTCTAAATAAATTAGTTCAAGAGTTTCATTTGTCTTATGATGTGTTAAAAAGTCAATTAAAGGAGAAAAAACAAGCACCGATCCGGCAAGCACCTGTGAAAGTGTTGTCCCCACAGAAAAAAAGTAAATACGATATGTGTGCTGAGCTTATTTTATACTATATGATGAATGATACCAAATACGTAAAAATGTATCAGACAAAATTGGGGTATTTTAAATCAGCTATTTATCGTGGGATTGCAAGTGAAATTATTTATTATGTAGAAAAAAATGGCAAGATAGAATTAGCAGACTTTCTAAGTTATGCGGAAGCAAGTCCTTTAAAAGATGATATTTACAATGTTATAAAGAGTATAAAGAATCCAGAAATTGTAGAAACTAGTATGGAGGACTATATTTTTAATATTAAAGAATGCACGTGGGAAGAAGAGATTAAGAAACTTAAGATAGAAATGAAACAGACTAGTGATATTCATGAAAAAGAAAATTTAGCGAAGAAAATCGTTGATTTTAATAAAAAAATACAAGAAATGTTAGAAGAAAGAAGTGTGATGTGATGACAAAGTTTGAAATGAAAAAAAATGAATTATTAGAACAAGGAAAGAAAGATGGATATGTCGTTATCTCTGAAATTGTCGAGATAGCTAAAGAATGCAAGGTTGGGCCAGAGGAAGTAAAGAAATTCCAAGAGGAATTGAATGAACTAAATATTGAGTTAGTAGAACGTGCTCCAGAAAAGAAAAAAGGTACAACCAAAGTGCAAGAGATTAAAACGTTTGATAAGCGAAAAGAAGAGTTGATTTTAAAGGGCAAAGAAAAAGGGAAAATTACTTATGAAGAACTTGCAGAAGCCTTAAAAGGACTTGATGTTGATAATGACTCGTTAGATGAGCTTTATAACGCTTTAGTGGAAAATCATATTGAAATTGTTGGTGAAGATGATGATGAGACATCTGGTGAAAAAATGAAAGCAAAAGATGAGCCAATTATTTTAGATGATGCTGAGATTACGAAGGATATTAATATCAATGATCCAGTACGGATGTATTTAAAGGAGATTGGGCGAATTTCTCTTCTTACACCAGAAGAGGAGATGGAGTTATCGATTCGTGTGGCTAACGGAGATGAAGAAGCAAAAAATAAACTTGCAGAATCTAACTTACGTCTAGTGGTCTCTATTGCGAAACGTTATGTAGGACGAGGACTATTATTCTTAGATTTAATTCAAGAAGGAAATATTGGACTTATGAAAGCCGTGGATAAGTTTGATTATGATAAAGGGTATAAATTTTCTACGTATGCAACATGGTGGATACGTCAGGCAATTACGAGAGCTTTAGCTGACCAAGCAAGAACCATTCGTGTACCAGTTCATATGGTAGAAACTATCAATAAGATGGCGCGTATCCAAAGGCAGTTAACGCTTGAATTGAATCGTGAACCAAGTGAAGAAGAACTTGCTAAGAAGATGGGTATTTCCGTAGAAAAAGTGCGAGAAGTTATCAAGATTAGTCAAGATCCAGTCTCTTTAGAAACGCCAATTGGGGAAGAAGATGATTCTCATTTAGGCGACTTTGTTCAAGATATTAGTACAATGACACCAGAAGAATATGCGACGAATGAAATCCTAAAAGAAGAAATCAAATCCGTCTTAGAAACTTTACAAGAAAGAGAACAAGAAGTATTAGAGTTAAGATTTGGGCTTATTGATGGTACTAGTCATACTTTAGAAGAAGTTGGGAAACGTTTTAATGTCACTCGTGAGAGAATCAGACAAATTGAAGCAAAGGCACTTCGGAAACTTCGTCATCCATCACGGGCGAAAAAGTTAAAGGATTTCTTAACAGATTAACATGAAAGTAAGTAAAAGATTCAAAGCAATTCAAGATTTTTTAAATGTATCGGATCAGTTTATTGATATAGGAAGTGACCATGCTTATGTACCAATTTTGATGGCTCAACGTGGTTCTAAGAAAATACTTGCTACTGATATTCATGCAGGGGCCCTAAAAATTGCTAGAAAAAATATTATGGATGCGGGAAGCGAAGACGTTATTCAAACACAACTAGCGGATGGCTTATCTGGCGTTGTCACTGAAGGCTATGACACCTTAGTCATTGCTGGTATGGGGTATTTTACGATTGAACATATTCTGAAAGATCAAGAAAAATTAAAACCCATTAAAAAAATGATTCTTCAATCGAACAATCATTTAAAAGAAGTACGTTTGCTTTTAAACAAGTTAGGTTATGCTTTGAAAGACGAATCAGTCGTGTATGAAAAAGGGCATTATTATACAATTATGCTGTTTGTAAAAGAGAGTCAGACTTTAACGGAAGTAGAATATTTCTTTGGGTTATACAAAGAAGAACATAAGGAATATTATCATTTCTTGAATCAAGAAATCAATACTTTATTAAAAAAAGTTCCAGAAGAAAAGAAGCAAGAACTTTTGCACGAACAAGCTTTATTACAAAACTATTTATAAAAAGAAAACCGGACCATTTGATTGGAAAGTAGAAATACTTTCTTTTTTTTGGGGCTGTACTTCTACCCTAGGTGATGTTTCTTTTACGGTAGATTTGGAAGTGCTTCCTTCTTGTTTTGGCGTATTTAGAAATTCTTTAGCTATTTTAAAAGCTCCTCGGGCATTATTGATAATAGGCCTTGCTTGCATATATAAAGGGATAATTTGGTTGGCAACGTTTAGTGTTTTACTAATGCCTCCAACAATTTTGGATAGATTTAAACCAGTCCTGATAGGGGCAGGGAACATGTTATCACCTCATAATATTGTATGTTTTTTTGCCTAATTTCTTTACAAAAAGAAAACAGCAATCAAACTAAGAATTGTTTGTTTGATTCGCCCTTTTAAAAAAGGAGTATAAGAAAGATTGGTGTCACTTAAAATTCCTTTTACTTGTAAATGAATTGAGAGTCCTCCAAAACTTATCATAAAAATGGCAAGTAATTCTTTTATTTTTAAAGAGATAGAGGTACCAATCAAACTATTTAGTCCTTGACTGATTTCTAAAAGACCTGAAAGTAGAGGTAGTTTCATTGGATTTATGATGGCGTTTAATACAAAGAAAATACTGACTGTTCCTAAAATCATCAAAAGAGTGTTCATTGCACCTCTGATACTATGAGTTAGGCTTGAGCCAAAGTCTTTTTTTTCGCGTGTTGTAAGATACGTCGCATTCATGGTTGTCCCTTTTGAAAACATTCCTGAAAAAATGTTTATGAGATAGGGCAGCAGTAAAAGTTTGATAGGAATCCAGTGGTTTGTAGGAAAAATCAGTTTTAACATGGAATACAAAAATAAGGGATTGGAAAAAAAAGTGAAAGAAAGTAACTTTTCTCCTTCTTCTTTTGATAAATAGTTTTCTAGATATAAGTTTTTAATGGTATAAGCGTTTGTAGGAGTTCCAGAAAAGCACGCGATAATAAATGCGAATACGCCATAAGGGGAAGTATGAAAGCATTTTTCAAATAGTTTTCCAAGATGTTTCATTAAAAATTCTGGAAGGCCAAAATATATGAAACAATCTGTTAAAATCATCATGGGAAATAAAGTGGGAAACAGTTTTGTGATGAAGACTTCACAGGCATATAAAACACTTTCTTGAATTAAGACGTTATATTTAAATAAAAAAATGGTTAAAATGGTAAGAATAATAAGAGGTCCTTTGTTTTGTTTCATAGTATACTGTATGAAAAGAATCAGAAAAAAAAGACAATGATTTTGTCAAAAATTGTCAAGAGACTTATGGTAAATTCATATGGAGTGTATACTTTTGATATAATAAATTAGGAGGCTTAAATATTTTGAAGAAACATTTACAAAAAATTAAACAATTTTGGATTGAGAATTATAAATTTTTTATTGTATTAGTCGTGATAGTTGCTTTATTTATGGTAGAACTCCCCTTTAAAATTTATACACCAGGTGGAATGGTCGATTTAAAAGATCGCATCAGTGTAGAAGGAGGCCAAGACTATGATGGAACCCTTGGCATGGCTTACGTTTCTATGGTACGAGGAAGTATTCCTTATTTATTATTATCCTATGTGATTCCCGATTGGGATATTGTTCCGGAAAGTGAGTTAAAACTAGAAAATGAAACGATGGAAGAAAAAATAGAAGCCGATAAAATAGCGACTATTCAGTCTGTTGACAGTGCCATTATTGCGGCTTATAAAGAGGCAGGAAATCCTGTGGAAGTAAAGAAAGAAAACGTTCATATTACTTATATTGATGAACAAGCAAATACTGATTTAGAAATGCTAGATATTGTAAAATCTGTGAATGGAGAAGTAGTATCTTCCACTGAAGAATTAAAGAGTCTTATTGAAAGTTATGAACCAGGAGATGTCGTCACATTCCAAGTAGAAAGGGATGGCGAAGAGCGAGAGTGTCACGCGACGTTATACGATACTGAAGATGGAGTGAAAGTAGGAATTTCCTTAACCGTTACTTATAACTATGAAGAAGAGCCAGAAGCATCGATTACGATGAAACAAAGTGAGTCTGGTCCGTCTGGTGGTCTTATGATGAGTCTTGCTATCTATAATAGTTTGGTAAGTGAAGATATTACGAAAGGTCGTACCGTCGTTGGAACTGGTACGATTGATATTGATGGCAATGTTGGAGAAATTGGTGG
>DVHP01000082.1 GCA_018711945.1 Candidatus Ventrenecus avicola | reverse complement strand
TTTCTTAATCTTTTTTCTAAACAAGTAATTTTTCTCTATTTATTACCACTACCATCTAATTTTACCATAAATTTCCAAAAAAAGAAAAAGTTTTTACAAGTTTTTACAAGTTTTACATATATTTTAAAATGACTTGGTATTCTTTCGTTAAATCATCCAATGTTTTTCTCGCATTAGCTGGAGAAGTACTAGAAAGACAAATATCCTCTTTTTTATAAATTGGATATAAATACTTTTGATAAATTTCATGAGCTTTTTTTCCAGTTGTAAATATTTGGACAATGTTTGCTTTTTCTAAAATAAGTGACAAATCATTGGGAACGATGTTTTTAATGGATGAGTCACTGGATGAGGTAATTTCACAAGAAGCACAAGTATCCCACAAAGCAATGTGATGACGAAGGCAAAATTCTTTTTTATCCTCTATTTTCTCTTTAAATATTTCTTCTAAAACACGCCAAAAACGATTTTGGGGATGCATATAGTAAAATCCTACTTCCCTAGATTTTACACTGGGAAGTGAACCTAAAATTAAAACTTTTGAATTTTCATCAAAGACTGGTGGAAATTCATGAAAAACTCGCATACTTTCCTCCTATTCATAGACATATTTTATCTGTAAACTTTGATATGTTTCATATTTTTTTATAATCCTTGATATTTTATGAACCATGTAATCTTTTTCTTGAAATCGATACCAACAATCTTTTTTTAGCTTATTATTTGGTTTCCTTTTTTTATACCTATATTCCAGTTAATTAAATCGAAAAAAACATAAACTGGTTAAGATGACATTCTAAAACCACATGGTTATGTTGCAATGGACGATAGTTCGCTTGTATGGCGACAACACCCTATTCCATTGAAAGGATATAAGGAAAAATTCAAATCTTGAAAGAAAACATAATCATAGTTTGCATCTTTTGTGAATGTATGTGTTGAACTAAAAAAAACATCAAACAATAAAAACACACATTTTTATCTCATTTTGTTCTGTTTCTGAAACAGTGTAACTGTACATCTTATCTAGAAAAAAGAGAGATTACTCTCCCCTTCCTTTCGCTATTTTTGTTGAAACTGATTTCGGTTCTTGTTGTAAACTTTCTTGGAGTACCGTTCCAAAAGTTGCTATGTTTGATAGTTCGGCTGGCAAGATAATCTTGGTCGCTTGTCCATCTGCTACACGGCCTAACGTTTCATAGGATTTTAATTGAAGAACCGCTGCATCTGCTTTCGCTTCTTTTAAAAGTTTGATGCCATCTGCTTCCGCTGTTTTGATTTTTAATAAGGCTTCTGCTTCTCCTTCAGCACGTTTAATTCTTGCTTCTTTGTCTGCTTCTGCTCTTAAAATTGCACTTTCTTTTTCTCCTTCTGCGATTAAAATAGAAGATTTCTTTTCGCCTTCTGCTTGAAGAATTTTTTCCCGTCTTTCTCTTTCTGCACGCATTTGTTTTTCCATCGCATCTTGGATGTCTTTTGGTGGTAAAATGTTTTTTACTTCCACACGGTTTACTTTGATACCCCAAGGGTCGGTTGCTTCGTCTAAAATAGAACGCATTTTAGCATTAATGATATCTCGACTTGTTAAAGTTTGATCTAATTCTAGCTCTCCAATAATATTTCTTAGCGTTGTTGCTGTTAATGATTCTATCGCACTGATAGGATACTCGACCCCATAAGTATAAAGTTTGGCATCCGTAATTTGAAAATATACAACCGTATCAATTTGCATTGTCACATTGTCTTTCGTAATTACTGGTTGTGGCGCAAAGTCACGAACCATCTCTTTTAATAAAACAACGTTGGCAATCCGATCGATAAATGGAATTTTAAAATGCAATCCATTATGCCATGTTGTATAGTATGAACCAATTCGTTCAATTACATAAACTTTTGATTGAGGAACAATCTTAATACAAGGAACTATGATGATAATTACTAAAATTAACAAAATAATAAATATTGTCATTTTATTTCACTTCTTTCTTTTTCTGTGGCTTTTTTGTCTTATTTTGAAGTTTTTCTTCTTGCTTTCTTTCTGGGTCATCATTTTTCACAACTAATTTGACTCCATCAATCTTTTCTACTTTGACTACTGTATCTACAGGAATTGTTTCATCCGCGACGGCACTCCAAAGCTTGCCATCTACTTTCACTTCTCCTACAATATTTTTCTTTATTTCTTCTGTTACAATCCCGTCCATTCCAATAATTCGGTCTAAATTGATTTTGGTAGTAGGAAATAGTTTCATTTTTTTTAGTAATGGTTTTGTCATTAGTAATAATAGGATTCCTCCCAGTACAAACACTCCAAATTGAATTAAGAAATTATCCGTAAATATGGATATGATCAATGATAGAATCCCACTAATCACAAACCAAATTGATACTAAATTTACCGTAGCAAATTCTATAATCGTTAGTAAAATTACTATTACTAACCACATTACCCAATATTCCATATGACTCCTCTTTTCTTACTATTATTATATATATAAATTTAGAAATTAGCAACGGAAATTATTACTGTTTTGTAAGTTGTTGTATTTTAAAAGCAACAGGCTTATTGCTGTTGCTCACTTTGATATTCCTTTATTGCATCATAATCGCTATCTTTTTCTGCTTCTAAGACTTCTTTGTATTTTTCTTCATCAGAAGTGCCAAAACCTACTAGAACTTCTTCACCAATTAGTACAGTTGGTGTTCCTTCATTTTCTCGTCCTAAAAATTCCATCAAGTTATCCATTAAATTTTGATTCTCTTCGTCTTTCCATGTTTCAAACGAAAATATTTGATAATCACTTTCCCATAGCTCAGTATTGGTTTCTAGGAATTCTTTTAAATCTTCACAATGGGCACAGCCATTGCCCCAGAAAATATAGATGTTCTTTTTGTTTTCATCAAATGTGACATCAGACAAATGATCTTCTTTTAATACTTTTACTTTAGTTGCATTATCATACAATGCTAAAGCAACAATTAGCACGATAAATAAAGTGATAAAAATTAAAAAATATTTTAGTACTTTGTTATCCATAATTAAAACCTCACATACTTTCCTGTGTTATATAGTATACCATCAATTTTTAAATAAATCGAGTATTTTCCGTTTAAGCCTTCTTGATTGATGTATTTTGTGACAACTATTCCATTTTCCGTCTCTTCTTCGGTAAAGATATCAACGCATAATGCCGTATATGGTTTTTTGCTAATTGGTACTTCATAGGTATGCATAAGCCCATTTTTATAAAGTAATACTTCGACATCTGTACCACGCAAGAACTGGCCTTTGAAGACTAATCTATCGCTTTCTTTTGTTATGCTTATGTTGTGACTTTCTTCAACTTCACTAAAATCATGAGAAGCAATATTAAAGCCTAATGTCGTCTTATCTTTGCTAGTTTCTCCTAGGCTACCAACACGTGTTTGACCGCCTAATGTAAATGTTTCATTTTCGTTATATAGAGACATTTTTTCAACACGGTAGTTATTGGTTGGTAATTTGATTTCAAAGATTACTTTATCGTTTAATAGTTCTACTGTGTCGCTTGTTAGTTCAATCTTTCCTTCTGATAGGCCGGCAGGTTGGTTTGATGGCTCGCCATCGACAGATACAATTCCACCAGAATGGACGATGTAATGGTCTTCTGTTATATAATCCACATCAGAAATATAAGGACTATAAAATTCGCTGCCACGGGATTTTCCATATTCCCAAATTTGTTCAATTGTCATATTTTCAGTATCAATTTTGTACATAACGCCTCTAGTATAACTATCGCTGGCCCCCACATATTCGCTTTCGATTTTTGATTTGTTGTTTCCATTATCTAAGATAAAGACATAGCCTTCTGGAGTAATCATTGCGGCATGTTGGCTCCATTGCCATTCAAAGTCATCTCCTACTGGGGTAAAGAAATATTTTTGATACTCTTCACTCCAATTCGTTGGATCGCCAATAATCCAATTGAGCTTGCCTGTTTCGTAATCTAAATTAATGACTGCATCTTGATGTCTTCCTGATAATGTAATCGAATTTGTTTTCTCGTCATACCACACAGAGTTGTTATGGAACCAATCGTACTGGGTCCAGTTTTCGCTTTTGCCATCTTCTTTGTTAAGGATTGTTGTTAAATCAAAGGTTTTTACTATTTCGCCAGTTTCTCTATCCATTTCTACAATGTAGTCTTCTACAGTTCCTGATGAGAAGTTATCGCTGGCAATCAATAGATTTCCATTTGGTAGTTCATCATAGTCGTGATGATATCCTCCTGGTAAACTGTATTCTTTTACTATTTTTCCTAGTAAATTCATTTCATATAATCCTGTCATATAGTATGGTGAATTGACAAGTCTTTCGGTACTTAATAGGAGATTACCATTTTCTAAACGGTTCATTTCCCATATTGCATAGTTTGTTAAATACCATCTGACATCACCATTCACATCATAGGCAACTGTATATCCAGCACTGGATGGTGTAAAGAAATATAGTTCATTTCCAAGTTTTGATTTTTCCGCTTTGACACTTTCTGGAAGAACCATATCTTCTGGTAATTCTTCGGTGGTAATTTCAATTGTTTTGGTCTTTCCTTCGGCACTCACAGTAATCTTATTTGTTTTTCCGGCATATAACCCATAGATTGGTAAGTAGTGTTCTTTCGACTCTTCGAACGTATGCGTATACGTGGTGTTTTTGTCTTTGCCCGGAATTGTTACGCTTACTTCTGTTTCTTCTGGTGTTTCAAAGATTATAAGTGCTGTTAAAGGTGAATTTCCGTAGGGGTTTACTATCACATTTGGATTATCTAATGTGTATCCTTCTATCGTAAACTCCTTTTCTTTTTCTATTTGACTATCCATCATACTGATAATCGATTCCACTTCTGTGTTATTTTGAGAAATTATATTTAACCCAATAAACACGATTAGTACAAGTAATAATACTCCTACTACACATCCCCCTATTATTTTGTGCTTTTTTTTCATATCTTCCCTCCATGACTCCATTGTAATTTATTTTTCTTAAAAAGAAAAGAAACGTACCGTTTCTATGGGTAAACGATGCGTTTAGTGGGTATTTTGGCAACTTGTTAGTTCTAATGGGACAATGTAAGTCTCTGTTTTTTCTTCTTTTGTTTTCGTATGAATTGCTAAATAGAGACTGCTTTCGCTTAAATTTTTACAGCTGACTTCAAAAGCATCTAAATGAAATTCAATTTGTTTTAATAAATCGTTTAATGTCTTTGGTTCTTCTGAGTGATTGGCGGACTCACCAATTTTTCTTTCGACATTTCCATCTTCTTCATATAAGATACATTCTAAAGATGTATAATTTTTTAATGTTTCGTTTCCTAAATACGTTATGTCTGAAATAAAAATAGAACTTTGTTCGTTGGAATAAGCTGCGACTCCTTTTACTGAAAAAGCTTCACTCGTACTTACTAAATCGGTAAAGGAAAATCCGGTATTTCTGTTCTTGTAAAAATAGCAGAAGATACCAAGAATGAGTAGAAAGGATAAAATGTAAATTATGATAAGTTTACGAGGAACTTTTTTCTTTTTTTCCTCGCCATTTAATAAAGTTTCTAAGTCTACTTGAAATAATTCACTCATTTGTTTTAATAATTCTATATCAGGAATACCGCGACCATTTTCCCATTTTGAAACTGCTTGACTGGTTACGGAAAGTTTTTCGGCTAATTCGCTTTGGGTCATATTCTTCTTTTTTCTTAAAGAACAAATGAAAGCCCCAATCTTTTCTGGGTTCATATAACACATCCTTACCATAAACTACAAATTCTTTCATTCTTCATCTTTTTTGACTTTTTTATTGTATCACTTCAACTCTTACTTTTCAAATAAATTTCATATTATTGGTATATAGTATTTTTTTGTTAATTGAAAAAAGCTTAATTCTTTTTTCATTAAGCTTTTTATTTTCCACATTTCTCTAAATCAATCTTGACACTTTCGCCGTTAATATCAAAAGTTTCTGTAATGTCTTCTTTCTTCACAATCTCTGTTGCTAATGTTTCTTCTTGGATATATTCTTTAAACATTTCTAAAGCATTTTCGAAAGCAGGTGTTCCTTGATAATACAAAGTAATACGGTCTGTAATTTCTAATCCTTTTGTTTTTCTTAAATTTTGTACTTTGCTTACAAATTCTCTTGCAAGACCTTCTAATACTAATTCTTCGGTTCTTTCCGTATTTAGAATAATAAAGTTTTTCCCTTCCATTGCTACGTTAAAACCAGATTTTGCCTCTACTCGAATATCAACCATCGCTACATTTACTTCTATCTCTTCGCCATCTAAAGTAATTGTGATTGGTTCGTCTTGTTCTAAGGCAATGATTTCTTTTTCGCTCAATTCTTCTAAGGCTGTTTGAAATGATTTCATTTTGGAACCAAAGACTTTTCCTACTTCTTTGAAGTTTGGTTTTACTGTAAAGTTCATATATGTGGTTAAATCTTCAATAAACTCTACTGTTTTGACATTTAATTCTTCTTGGATTAAATCCGTTAAGTCTTTGATCTTTTCTTTTTTACGTCCATCAAGATACACGGTAGATAATGGTTCACGTACCTTTATTTTTGCTTCTTCTCTGGCATTTCTTCCAAGACGGATTAGATCTCTTACTAAGTCCATTTTTTCTTCTAGGGCAAGATTAATTAGAGTTTCATCTGCTACAGGATAGCTTAATAAATGAACACTTTCTTCCCCGGTTAAATTACGGAATAACTCTTCGGAAATATATGGTGTTATTGGAGCAATTAATTTGGATAATCCTACTAATACTTCATAAGTCGTGATATAAACGCTTTTCTTTGAAAGAGTCATTTCTGAATCCCAAAATCTTTTTCTATTTCGTCTAATATACCAGTTTGATAAATCTTCGGAAACAAAGGATGCGATGAAACGTGTGGCTTTATTTAGGTCGTATTCTTGGAAAGAATCATTTACATTTTTTACAAGGCCATTGTATTTTGATAGTAACCAATGATCAATTTCTTCCCGGTCTTTATATGGAACTTCACACTCATCTGTGTCGATGTGATCGGCATTTGCATACATTTCAAAGAAACTATAAGTATTTTTTAGAGGATTTAAGAACTTAGAATATACTTCTTTTAGTCCTTCTTCATTAAATTTTAATGGAGTCCATACCGGTGAAACATATGGTAGATAAAATCTGACTGTATCAGCTCCATAATGTTCAATGGTTGTAAATGGTTCGACAATATTACCACGACTCTTACTCATTTTTTTGCCTTCTGCATCAAGAAGTAAGTCATTTACTAATACATTTTTATATGGTGCACATCCTTTTACGAATGTAGAGATAACAAGTAAAGTATAGAACCATCCTCTTGTTTGATCGATTCCCTCACAGATGAAATCAGCTGGAAATTGGGATTCAAATAACTCTTTATTTTCAAATGGATAGTGGTACTGTGCAAATGGCATAGAACCTGAGTCAAACCAACAATCTAGGACATCTGGAATCCGAGTCATCGCTTTTCCACATTTTGGACATTTGATGTGGATATTATCAATATATGGGCGATGTAAATCAAGGTTGTTTTCGTCAATTTCTTCGATGGCTTTTTCTTTTAGTTCTTTCACGGAACCAAGCATTTCTGTATGACCACATTCACAAGTATAATATGGAATTGGACAGCCCCAATAACGGGTTCTAGAAACAGCCCAGTCTTTTAAGTTAAGGAGCCAATTACCAAATCTTTTTTCTCCAACATATGCTGGATACCAATTTACTTTTTGATTTGCTTTGATAATTTCATCTTTGTATTTTGATACAGCAATATAGTAGCTTGGTAATGTATAATAAATCAATGGGCTATGACATCTCCAACAATGTGGGTAGTTATGAGTGATTTTTTGTTTTTTGAATAGTTTATTATTTTCTTTTAGGTATTTAATGACTTCTTTATCAGCATCGAAAACAAGCATTCCTTGCCATGGTCCTTCCGTATAACAGCCATCACGACCAACTGGATTGACATAAGGAAGGTTATAGTTTTTTCCGACACGTGAGTCATCTTCACCAAAAGCTGGAGCCATGTGAACAATACCAGTACCAGAGTCCGTTGTAACATACTCATCGCAGCAAACAAAGAAACACTCACCAGATACTTCTAATTCTGGAATTAATTGTTCGTATTTTTTGTATTCTAAATCTTTTCCTTTATAGGTTTCTAGTACTTCGTATTCATCGCCTAATACAGCGCTTGCTAAGGCTTCGGCTAAAATAAATTTTTCACCACGAGATTCACATAATACATAAGTTTCATTTGGATTTACACATAACGCAACATTGGCAAGAAGCGTCCATGGAGTTGTTGTCCATGCTA
Organism: Candidatus Ventrenecus avicola; assembly: GCA_018711945.1. Taxonomy (GTDB): domain Bacteria; phylum Bacillota_I; class Bacilli_A; order RF39; family UBA660; genus Ventrenecus; species Ventrenecus avicola. The sequence goes on along the minus strand of DVHP01000082.1, from coordinate 2,381 downwards.
GGAAGTAAGCATCCATTTCTTGACACTTCATTGGAACGATTACGGTTTCGGTACTGATGTCTTCGTAGCCTTGAGCCACTTCATGAGATGCAAGAGATGTTCCACATCTTGGACAATATGGGGTCACTCTGTTTCCTTCGTAGAATAGTCCTTTTTCAAAGTACTGTTTTAGTATCCACCACTCTGTTTCGATGTATTCATTTTTATAAGTTAAATAAGGATGTTCAACATCAATAAATTGGCCCATTTTGTTCGTTAAATCTGTAAAAGCAGCTTCGTTTTCTCGCACACTATCATGACAAGCTTTATTAAATTTTTCGATACCTAACTCTTCAATATCTTTCTTTGTTTTTAATCCTAATTTTTTCTCCACATGATTTTCAATAGGAAGCCCATGAGTATCCCAACCTACTTTTCTTAAGACTTTATGGCCAGTCATTGCATGATATTTGCAAACTATGTCTTTTAAATTTTTCGCAATCATATGATGGAGACCAGGAAAACCATTGGCAAAAGCTGGTCCGTCATAAAACACAAATGTTGGGTCGTCTTTATGAATCTTAACTTGTCGTTCATAGATTCCTTGTACTCCACCCCAACTCTTTAAAATATCTTGTTCTACCTCGTAAGGTTTTCTTTTGTCTAAACTTTTAAAATTTTTCATGTCCTAATTCCTTTCCAAAAGAAAAAGGATAGCACCAAAGGAGTCTACTATCGTAGACGGTACCATCCTTAAATTCACTCTTTCTTTGATATCGGAGATGTACTCCGCAAAAAACAATTCATTAAGTGATACCTATTTTGACTATTTATCTAGTTTCACCAGCCCTAGACTCTCTTAAAAACTCATCAAAATAGACGTGTCTTAAATGTTTTTGTATGCATTTATTATAGGAAATACTCATTCATTTGTCAAACTTTTTTATGAAAGATTTGCTAAGTAAATGCTCCAATAATAATGATCATGTACTAAAGCAAGTCCAACTCCAATACTATCATAGTCAGTATTTTGAATTGACGATAAGGCATCCCTGTTAGAAAATAAATTTTGGGCAATGATTGCTGGTTCTGAAATATCTTTAAAAACAAACTCTTTTGCCTCAATATAAGGTATGCTATTTTCATCCAAAATATTTTGGGAAGTATGAGGTCTTTGGGTAGAAAATTTATTGGAATACCCCATTTCCAGTGCTCTAATGGATGATGCAGCAAGCAAATTATCATTTAATTCAAGGTCAGGCAAACCAAGTTCTGTTCTTTTTTGATTCACATATACAATCACATTTGCAAGGTAATAAAGATAAGTTTTAGCGGATGATGCTGCTTCTAACTCAAATTCTTCACTATTAGGATTAAATCCAGAATAATCACAGTCAATAAATTTTTCACTAGTTCCAGTCTCTTTTTTAGACCCATCAGATAAAACATCATAATACGTGGTAATCAAATAATTACAAGAGGTACCATAAAGATTTCTTGTTTCGGTTCTTTCTTCTTTCGTGACACCTGTTTCCATAACAATATCTTGTTTTGGGGTTTCTAAAGGTGGTAATTCTTTGATTTCGTGAGGTGTCTCTTCTGTACTAATAGATGATGTTTCTGAGGATTCTGTTGATGGCTCTTCGGTGGTATTTTCTTCTTTGGTTTCTCCTACTTCTTGAATTGTTAGTTTTGCTGTTTTTACCGTTTCATTTCCACTTTCATCTGTTGCTTTTACTGTGATATCGTATGTTCCTATTTCTGTAAAATTAGTCATTTCTTCAGAAGAAAAAACAAGGTTACAGTCATCGGATTTATTGTCTATACAAGAGGATACAAAGTCATACAAACTATAAGTATGTCCCTTTTCGATTGTTACATCTTTTAATTCTAAAATTGGTGCCTCATTATCTTTCTTTTTATTTTCTTGATCCTCCCAGCTACTAGATATAAAACGCACGGTTACAAAAGTAATACTTCCTAATATTAATACTACTATTACGGCAATAAGCCAAACTTTCCATTTTCTTCTCATAAACTTCAACTACTCTCTATCTTATATTAATAAAGTATCATGAAATAATTATAAAGTAAAGAAGGAAAGACAACCTTTATGTTTAAAATCCGTTTTAGCATTTTCCTTTTCTTTTAACCCTTCCTTTAATTTTTGATGGAATGTTAAATTTTTTTTCTTTTCCTTTTACTATATTCTATTTGTTAATTAGATGCTTCCTTCATTTTACTAATTTCTTCTTCTGTTAGTCCGGTTGCTTTAACAATTGTTTCTTTTTCAATACCCATATCTAGCATGTTTTTAGCAATTTCTATTTTACTTTGTTTTTCTCCTTCAGCTGTTGCTTCAGTGATTAAAGATTTTAAAATTTTCTTTTGATCTTCTTCTT
>DVHP01000081.1 GCA_018711945.1 Candidatus Ventrenecus avicola | reverse complement strand
AAGGAGCGGGTTTTGCTTTTTTGGGCGTTTTGCCCAAATGGGGTAGGCTAGATAGACGAGTGAGCTCTTTGCCATGAGTTTGTCCCGTTCGGCGTTGCGTACTGGGCGCCCATTTATTCTTGATATATCCTACTGGCAATCTTGAAGACGCCAATGCAAATAACGCGTATGCTCTACGTCCTGTCATAAATGTCCGTAGCGATGTTACAGTATCCGGTGATGGAACGATGCAAAATCCATACACGTTTTCTCTTACTTAGAAAAATTTCAAAAAAATATTGAACATAACTTTACAAAAACATCAAATTTTAAGTTGTAATCTCTCAATGGATATTATATAATCGAGATGTAAGCAACTTCTATTCTTAAATATGTCAAAAAAATAAACCCTATGTGGTTGCTTATGTCTATTATAAAAGAAAGATGACTTAGAGAAATTTGAGTCATTTTTCTTAGCCCAAAATTTGTGAACATTGTATTAGAAAAATACTTGTTTTATTTGCTTCAAGAAGAATTCCTTCTTTTTTTCTTTAGAAATATTTAGTATAATAATAAAAGAAAGTAGGATGGTTTCATGTTAAAAAATAATAAAGGGTTTGTTTTTGTAGAAACAATCGTGGTAACATCAATTTTACTTGCTTCCTTAATATTAGTTTACTCACTGTATGTATCTAGTAACAATAACGAAACAAGAAGATTACGTTATGATGATGTAAATCGCTTATATGAAACATATTACCTAAAACAATATTTAGAAAGTTTTGAACTAAACAATTTAAAATCTCGTATTACAAGTGCTACGTCGTATGTAAATATTTATCCAGGACAAAGTGATTTATTTGGAGCAGCCTATAATGGCGAAAAAATATTTTTTGAAAGCCTTTGGAATGACTTAAATATTCAAACAGTCATTTTAACTCCATATGATGTATCAGAACTAGTAAAGTGTGATGGCTCAACAACAAATACACTTTGCACCAATAATAATTTAATGACATATATGAGAACTTTAGATAACGATTCTTCCACTGGATACCGATTAATTGTGGAATTTGCAACAGAATTATCAGGTGCATCTTGTACCTCAAATATGGATTGCTTTTATTACTATGCCAATGTAAAGGTAGGTGCTTAACATGAACAAAAAAGGATTTACCATTATTGAAGTAATTGTAAGTGTTGCTTTAATTTCTATTGTAATGTTGCTATTATTTCAATTGATTTTAGATATGCAGTATGAAGCGAATCATGCATCTTATGCCAAATCAAATCAAGTAAATCGGGCGACAATCATAAAAACAGTACAAGACGATTTAATGAACAATACGCTTACCTCTGTTCCAACCGTAGTAACCAATAATGACGCCAAAGAAATCACTTTAAACTTTACAGGATTTTCTAAAACAATCCGTGTAAGAAGTGACCGAATTACTTATGACAGTGAAACCTGGCTATTAGAAAGTGATAATGATGAAACTGTCTTTGATTTAGCAAATATTCGCATTGAATCATCTACGACAGATGATAATTGTTCCTATATATTAAATATGGATGTCAATGGAGATGGTGTTTGTGATTTTAACTGTGAAATCACCGAAAATAATCGCGTGATTATAGACCCAGATACCATAAACGAAGAATATAAATCTTGTCCAACATATCAAATGCTTCGAATCACAATACCTGTCGTAGTAGAAGGACAAGACGAAAATATCATTGACGATTTTGAATTTTTCTATATTGGACAGTAAAAACAAAAGAGGGGGTAATAATGATCTTGGAAGAAAGAAAAGAATTGTCTTTGCAAAGAGTAGAACAATATGTTTCAAAAGGACTCCATCAAAAAGCTATTCGAGAGTGTTTAAAAGAAAAACTATTAACAGATGAAAGATACATCGCAAAATTGAGTCAAATTAAGGTAAATGACTCAAATATGTATGTGATAGCCATGATAAGTAAACTAAAAAAGACAAAAGAAAATGAACCGGAAGAAGCCTTAGCAATCTGTAATCAGGAAAACCTAAGAGAAGATCCAAAAATAAAATTAATGAAAGTAAAACTGCTGATTCAGTTGAAGCGATATGAAGAAGCAATAAAGATTTGTGAGGAAAATCAAACTTTCGAAGGTTTCCTGCTTCAAAAATTAAAGAGTTTATATCTTACTGAACAGTACGAAAAAATAATTCAAATTACAAGCAGCAAACGATATGCTAAGAATCATCTTGTGCAAACCTACCATCTTTCCGCGTCATTAAACCTACATCAGTGGAGTAAAGCTTACATAATAACTTTAAATCCAGCAATATCTCATGTTGCGCAAATGAAAGAATCCCAAAAAAATCTTCAAAATTACTTTCTATTAAGAAGAGAACTATTAAAAAGTTGTTTAAGAAATCGAACAGATTTTCTACATGTATTGGAAAGAATTTTAATAACGGATATCACAAAAGAAGAAATAGAAGAAAGTTCCTATTCTCGTTATGAAAAAATAATATTTCTAATTGCTTGGTGTGACGCGAAGAAAGAGAAAAAAAACAAGAAAAACATTGAAGAACTAGCAAATCTCTTTTCTCTTACAGAAGAAGAAAAAAAATCTTTAATAAGAAAAAGAGAGTCCCTAGATTTTCTCCTTTATTGGAAAATTTTAGAAAAAGTAGAAAAACATTTATCCCGAGAAGTAGAAGAACTTCCAAACGATATAAGCTTAAGTGAAAATTCTGGATTACAATTGGCACATTCTCTCAAAAAGAAATAAAGTGCCTCTTTTATTTTAAACGTTTGTATGGTATTATGAATACGGTGATATTTTATGTATAGTTATATAAAAGGGTTTGTTTCTATTCAAGAATCAAATTATATTGTGTTAGAAAATAATGGGATTGGTTATCAAATATATGTGGCAAATCCATTTTCTTTTCCTTTAAACGAAGAAGTAAAAGTTTATATTTATAGTCACATTAAAGAAGATGAACATTCTCTTTATGGATTCTTAAACCCCGAAGAAAAAGAACTATTTTTAAAACTTTTGAGTGTTAAAGGAGTAGGGCCTAAACTCATTATGCCGATGCTTGCAACCGGAAGTGTCGCAGGAATTATCGATGCAATTGATAGAGAAAACATTTTGTATTTAAAAAAATTCCCAAAAGTAGGAGAGAAAGTCGCAAGACAAATTATTTTAGACTTAAAAGGAAAACTTGCCAGTGTTTCTGATACTCCAGCGATCGGTGGTTTTGATGAACTGGTAAGTGTATTAGAAGGCCTAGGCTATAAAACAAACGATATCAAAAAGATTCTTCCAAATATGGATGCGTCTTTGCCAATTGAGTCTCAAGTAAAAGAAGCCTTAAAACAATTACTAAAGTAAAGGAGGGTTGTGAATGGACGAAGAAAAAATCTTGGATGCCGAAGAACAGAGTGGCGATGAATTCGAAACCAATATTCGCCCACAAAGCTTAAAAGAATATGTTGGTCAAGAAGAAATTACCAGCAACTTAAAAGTATTTATTGAAGCGAGCAAAATCCGTAACGAATCCCTAGACCATGTCTTACTATATGGTCCTCCAGGACTTGGTAAAACAACGCTTGCTCATATTATAGCCAATGAACTAGGGGTAAACATTAAGACAGCCAGTGGCCCTTCCATTGAAAAAAGTGGAGATTTAGCTGCGATATTATCAACACTAGAACCAGGAGATGTACTGTTTATTGATGAAATTCATCGAATGCCAAAATTTATTGAAGAAATATTATATCCAGCAATGGAAGACTTCGAAATGGATTTAGTATTAAACAGCGATGGCAAAAGTAGGAATATAAAAATCGATTTACCCCCTTTTACCTTAGTCGGGGCAACCACAAGAGCCGGGGATATTTCCTCACCTTTAAGAGATCGTTTCGGAATTGTTTCCAAACTGCAATATTATAGCGAAGATGAATTATGTAAGATCGTCAAACGAACGAGCCGAGTACTTGATATGCCGATTGAAAGTGATGCTGCAAGACTCATTGCCAAACGCTGCCGTAAAACACCACGAATTGCCAATCGTCTCTTTAAACGAGTAAGAGACTTTGCTTTAGTAGAAGGATACGAAAAAATCACATTAGAACTTGCAGATAATTCCTTAAAACGCTTAAAAGTAGATGAGTATGGCTTAGATTCTGTGGATATAGAGTATCTAACAAGCTTAATTACAAAATTTAATGGTGGACCAGTTGGGGTAGAGACAATCGCAACGAGTATTGGGGAAGAGGTTTCAACGATTGAAGATGTTGTAGAACCATTCTTATTACAAGAAGGATTTATTAAAAGAACACCACGTGGTCGTATGGCATGTGAAAAAGCTTATGATCATTTAAAAATCGACCATATGGGTTCATTATTCTAAAGGTAAGATATGATAACGACTGTATTACAAAAAGATGGCTCCATCAAAAAATTATATTATTATGAATTAGAAGAGTTTTGTGAAGTGGTCATTATGAATTACTTAAACGAAAAAGAAATATCAGCGAAAGAGAAACTAGAAAGAGAAAAAAGATATTTACAATTTCAAAAAGACTATCATACATTTCTTCCGTATTTTGATTTTGTCTTTACCGAGTTACAATATACATTGTATAATCCATGTTTTATTATGGACTCGGTCTTAAAAGGAAAAAAAGAGAATCTTTATTACTTAACTTATTTAAAGCAACCATCTTCCTTATCTTTAATTGATCAGTTTCTTATGAATGCACCATTCCTGCCACTGAGCAAAGAAGAAAGCATTATGAGAATTCCTATTATGATGCACGAAGAAATAGAAAACACTTCTTCCTTTATGGATGGATTTATCAATGAAGATTTAGAGATTATTCGCATCAATCACTTTTCGCCAGGACATAATAACATCGCCAAACTTTGGATTCATAATTTACTAATCAAAGACAAAGAAGTATGTAGGATTCTCCAAGAAGAGAAAAAAAGAGCTGAAGACCTTATCTCTTTTGATTACGCTAGTTTACTCATGCAAATCTATCCATGGATTCGTCTTTTTATAAGTGATATTAATGAGAACCATGTAGAATTAGGAACAATATATAATCCATCAGTGACTAACGAACTACAAAACAAATTGATAAAAAAACTTAAAGAAAACAATTTTTTGAAAGAA
>DVHP01000080.1 GCA_018711945.1 Candidatus Ventrenecus avicola | reverse complement strand
GTCTAGTTAATAATCAATCTTGGTAGCGAGAGGGGGATTCGAACCCTCGACGCCGCGGGTATGAACCGCGTGCTCTAGCCAACTGAGCTATCTCGCCATAAGAACAAGAAAATTATAACAAAATAAAAGGGGAGTTTCAAGTGCTTTTTTCAAAGAAAAGCAAAAATTATAGAGAAATATTAAAAAATTGTAATATAAAATAAATTGAAAAATCCAGAAAATAGTGTATGATATAGTTAAAGAAAGGAAGAAAAAGGATTTTTGTGATTTTATGAAGTGGAGTAGAAGTAAAATTATTAAAGAAATAATGTTTTATATTTTCTTATTTTTTATGTTTTCTTTCCTAGGATATATCATCGAAGTCATCGTGGCCTTTATACAATCAGGAAGATTTATTAATCGTGGTACCTTATTTGGACCATGGTTGCCGATTTATGGAAAAGGTGGAGTCTTAATAGTCCTCGTATGTAAATTCTTTAAAAAGAAACCAAGTTTAGTTTTCCTAGTAAGCTTACTTCTTTGTGGAATACTAGAGTACTTTACTGCCTGCTATTTAGAACTTGTGAAAAACATGAGTTGGTGGGATTACAGTCATTTGCCACTGAATATCGCCGGGAAAATATGGATACCAAGCTTAATTTTCTTTGGGTTACTAGGATTAGTCGTAATTTATATATTAGAGCCTAAGCTAAGAAACTTATGGCAAAAACTTTCAAAGAAACCACAAATAATCTTTTGCGTCGTATTCATAACCCTTTATTTAATAGATTATACATATTCTTTCTTCCATCCAAATACAGGCGAGGGGATAACCACCGTAGCAACCAGAGAGATAAAAAGCGAGTAATCCAAAACTCGCTTTTTGAAAAATTAAAAAAAGCTCTTTCTGAGCTTTTAGGCATTGTTACTTCTAGCATTTGCAATTTGATTTGCAATGTAGTTAGAATATTGTTCTTTAATATCAGTATCGGTAATATCCATACCGTATTCTTTTCTCATTTCATCTAACGCAGTAATTTGAATAGTCGCGTCTTCATTTAATTTTTCTTCAGCAAGAGCTTCTTCAATATCTGCTAAAGCGTCTTCATAAGAAGGCTTTTCAGAAGAAGACTCACGATAAATAATATGATATCCAAGTTCTGTAGTAATTACAGAAGTAGAGTATTCGCCATCTTTTAAATTTCTAGCAGCCTCTAATAACTCATCATATTCACTAGATAACGTTCCAGTATTAATAGCTCCTAGGCTACCACCATTATCCTTTGTCGCGTCATCTTCAGAATATTGAGCAGCCAAATCCTTAAAAGTAGCAAGCTTATCATCTGCATTATTTAACTCTTCAATAATACTATTTGCTTTTTCTTTTGCTTCATTTTCTTTCTCTGTCTTTTCTTCATCTGTCATATCATCTGTAACACCAGTTGTAATTAAGATATGGTCTACTGTAACATCTCCATAAACATTCTTTTCATAGTAAGACTCTTTTTCATCATCACTAAGCAATGATTTCGCATAATCTGTAACAGCTTTATTCCGTAAATTACTTAAATATAACGTATCAATATAATTATCTACAGAACCATAATAATAAGTAATTTGTTCTTCTCCATAAGTTTCTTTCATAGAATTAGCAGTATTCTCAGCACTTTCTCTTGCACTTTCTAAATCATCTGGATATTTCTGTTCTAATATTTTCGTATCAATAAGTGTAATCAAAGAGTCCAATGCATAAGATTCTTTCATCTTTTCATACAACTCATTCGCAGAAATTCCTTCCGTTCCTTCATTAAAATTAACTACAGCTTGACTGCCATCACTTAGTGTTGGAACAGTCTTACCACAACCAGTAAGTAGTAGGGCACAAGCACCTATTGCAATTATTTTTTTTGTTTTATTCATACACATTCTCCTATCATTTCAACCAAGTTAATTATATCAAACCCCCAAAGGCATTACAAGTTTTTTAAGTAAGAAAACGCTTTAGAAAGGCAAAAAAGAACAGAAAAAACACACCTATGCACAATTCTAGAAATTATCCATAAACTATAAATGAAAAGACAAATAAAAGGAGGGAGTTTTATGAACTGCTGTCATGAAAATGGACTTGGACCTGCAATCATATTAGTATTATTCATTTTATTAATTTTAATTGTAGGAGCATTCATTTAGTCTTTAAGTTAGGAGGTGCCTTATGAGTTGTTGCAAAAAGCCAGTAGATTGTGGTAACGAATGTGGTAACAATAGCTTCTTAAATGGAGCATTTATTATTCTAGTATTATACATCTTACTTGCAATTATTCTAGGTGGAATTTTATTCTAATAAAGAGGGGTTAACCTTCTTTTTTCATTATGTATAATGTTAAGAAATCTTTTTTAAAGAAATTCCTTACCATAACCAAATTCGCAATATAATTATTAAACAGAAAAGGAATTCTATAACTTGAAGTCGCAATTTGCGATCTCAAATGAAAATAATCATGGTGAAGTAAGATATTTGCCTTATGTTTTAACAGAGCAAAGAATAATGATATTACTTAAAAGAAATTTTACGAATGCAAATTTATTAAAATGTAGGAAACAGAAAAAATGAACGCCATATATATTCTTTGAAAGTTAAATATTTGATGCATATACATTATTATTAGATTTATTTGAGAGTGCTAAAGAAGAAATAATAATAATCACTTCCAAGAAAATTTTAAAAAAGAAATCCCATAATATAAGAAATAAAGGCTAAAAAGTATAACAAATATTCATTATTGAAATGTTAATGAGCCTTCTTTTTTCATTGTATCAAACTAAAAAATAGGGTATAATAAAAAAGTAGAATAAAGAGGTGTTTACCATGTTTGGAAAAGTAATAAATATACGAGATAACAAAGTAATCGTTGAAAATATATCAGGGACAGTTCCCTTACATATTAAAGATATCCATGTAACATTTGAAGAAAACAATCGTAAAATTATCGGACGTATTACCGATGTAACAAAAGAAAACTTTGAAATTATGTTAATCGGAGAAATTGTTAATGGAGACTTTATCGCTGGTATTTATCGTCAGCCAGCCCTAGTAAATCCTCCAAGAGTCGTATCTGGTGAAGAATTAGTAACATTCATTGGAAGTCAAAACATCAAAGACCCTCAAGTCATGTTAATTGGAAACTCAACCCTTTACGAAAACTTCAAAATAACAGGGGACTTAAATGACTTTTTCTCCAACCATTTTGCCATCATCGGAAACTCTGGAGCTGGTAAATCTTGTGGTGTTGCAAGAGTATTACAAAATATTTTCTATTACAACGAAAAACCTCCAATCAATGCTCACATTATTTTATTTGATGCTTATGGAGAATACAATCAAGCTTTCCATAATTTAGACCAAATTCCAGGCTTACACTTTAAAAACTTTCGTAACGAAAGAGATAGTGTATCCAATGTCATTTCCATCCCACCATATTTTCTAGATGCAGATGACTTAGCAATTCTATTAAATGTGGAAGATCCAGGACTTATTCCTATTTTAGAGAAAACATTACAATACGTTCAAATCTTTAAAAGCGATGACCCTGTTTCTATCGAATACAAAAACGATATTATAGCATCTTGCTTACTAGACGTTCTATCAAGTGGTAAAAACTCATCACAAATTCGTGACCAAATATTAAGTATTTTAAATAAATACAATACCCCAGACTTAAATGAGTCGAGTGAGATTAGAGAACCGGGATACGTGAGAACCATAAGACAGTGCTTAAACATCGATAACCAAGGAAAAATTAATGCGATTTCTCAAGTAATTGATTTCCTAAGTAAATTTAAAAAGAAAAACTTACAAGAATTTGCTATGATACCAAACTTAGTATATACCTTAGAAGACCTTTATGACGCTTTAGAATTTGCCTTATTAAGTGAAGGAGTCTTTAATAGTGAAACTGCCTATGATAAAGCAAATTCCTTAAAAATTCATTTACATCATATTATCAATAGCCCAAATAAAATGTTTTTCGAATACGATGGAGCAATAAGCAAAAAAGATTATATTGAAGGACTATTTAAAATGCCAAATGGCGAAAATGCTCAAATAGTCAACGTAAACCTTGATAGTTTAGAGGATAGATTTGCAAAAATCTTAACAAAACTATATTCAAAATTATTCTTTAACTATGCAACTGGACTACAAGATAGAGGGTCTTTTCCAATTAACATTATCCTAGAAGAAGCCCATCGTTACGTAAATAACGACCGTGATATTGATGTCCTTGGATACAACATCTTTGACCGGATTACAAAAGAGGGTAGAAAATATGGTATCATTTTAGGTTTAATTACCCAAAGACCAAGCGAATTATCAAGAACAGCCTTATCTCAATGTTCAAACTTCTTGATTTTCCGTATCTTCCACCCAGAAGATTACACAATGATTGAATCTATTGTTTCATCCAGTGCAAGAGAAGAACTAAATCAATTAAAAGGCCTTCGTAAAGGAATTGCCCTAGTATTCGGAACAGCATTCCGTATTCCAATACTTGCCCAGTTAGAAATGCCAAATCCATCACCATTAAGTAGTAATGTTATGATTACTCAAAAATGGTTTGAAGCAGAAAAAGAAAAACCAGGAATTATCATACAGTCCTGATTTTTTTTCGTTTAAATAAATTGAAATTAATATTCATAAAAGGTAAATGGATCACTAGAAGTACCAATACCATCTTGATAAATTGCTTCACTTGGAATAGCAATGACAATTCTTAAATCTTTTCGACTACTTGCAGAGTCTAAAGCAATCGCACCTGTAGAGTTCGATGCATAAACTTGATAAGTATTTTCATTTGTTCCATTCATAAGCCACCATCTATTTTTAGTAGTAGATAAATAATTATAATTAGAACAATTTCGACTAGTTGCAATTAAACACATTGGGTCTAAAGAAGCATTCATATAATCATAAACACTAAGTAAAGAAATAGGGGTTTTAAACGTTGAGTAACACTCAATCGCTCCCGTTTTATCTTGATCTTGTTCACTTCTTGTATGAACACAAGCATCCATCGTATTTAAATACGCATGATGATTTGCAAAATATCCATCATAAAAACCTTGTAAAGTTAAATATACACGACTATTAGCAAAATCATTCTTTCCACGATAATTATTAATAGACTCATTAAACCGATCATCAAAGACATACATTTCATCACCATTTAAAGTATCTGATAAAATTAAATACATCATTTCATCATTAAACTTTAAAATTCTCCAAGAATAATTTACAAAATTCACATAATTATTAACGTATTCTCCTCGGTAAGTATAATAATCATTCATTTCATACAAACCATTTCCATCTGTTACAATCGTTTCACGACTTAAAATCGTTTCACTTATTGAATAAGTTTCATAATTCGTACAAACAAGTTCTGGAATATAACGTAACGTATTATTATTAAAAACCACTTTTATATTTCCAGTACAACCTTCTTCAGTACTTAATTTACTCAAATCTTTTAAATATTTTCCTTCTACTAAAGTATTTACTTCAATCGTAACAGGACCACTTTCTGCAGTCGGAGTCATTTCTCTATGTTCACTCAAATATTCTTTTGCAGCCTCGACCATCATACTTTCTACTTGACTAGGACCATATCTTCGAAAAACATTCACTAAGATAATAATCACAATAATTAAAATAATAAGACTTAAAAGCCCAATTCCTCCATACAAAAACGCTTTTTTATTTTCTAAAAATATATTCTTTAATTTTTCCATGTGTCTAATCTCCTTATAAAAAAATTATACAAGGTATCGAAAAAAAAAGCAATGAAATGCTGAATGATTATAAAAAATCTATGAAAGAATAGGGGACTTTCTATAATAAAAGTCAAAAAAAATCTATCAAATAGCTGATAGATTTTATAATGCTTATCTGTTGTAGAATTCAACGATAAGAGCTTCATTAATTTCAGGATTTAATTCACTTCTATCTGGACGTCTTACATAAGTACCAGTCATTTTATTTTTATCAAATTCAACAAAACCTTTTGTAGAATTGACTTCTTCTAAACTAGCCAAAATAGCTGGATGTGATAAAGATTGTTCTTTAACTGCAATAACGTCTCCCACTTTACAAGTATAAGAAGGAATATCAACTTTTCTTCCATTAACAGTAATATGTCCATGGTTTACAAGTTGTCTTGCTCCACGACGAGTAGTAGATAGTCCCATACGATATACTAAGTTATCTAAACGACTTTCAAGTAAGAATAATAAATTCTCACCAGCAATACCTTTCATTTTTGAAGCTTTTTCAAAAACTTTATGGAATTGCTTTTCATTTAACCCATACATAAAACGTACTTTTTGTTTTTCTTGTAACTGTACACCATATTCACTTAACTTCTTACGTCTGTCAGTTCCATGAGCTCCAGGAGCATAAGGACGACGAGCAAGGTCTTTCCCGTTTTCTAAAGTTGAAAAACCAAGACGACGAGATTTTTTGTATTGAGGTCCTGTGTATCTTGCCATAAATATCTCCTTTCTAATGATTTCTTAAAAAAGTTATTTGAACTATTTATAAAATAGGGAGTAATTATAAACACTTTCTAATGGCAGATTATACTCGTGAACTTTAGTTAATTACACGTTATAAATAAATAGTCCCGCTGCCTAACTTTCATAAGCAATGATATTATACTAAATTGTATGCAGTTCGTCAATTACTTTTGATTTTTCTTTAACAAAGCAAGTTTCACACTATCTTCTAAAGCTATATCCTGATAAATCATAAGAATATCCCGTGTAATCGCCAAAATATAGCGTTCTTCTTCCGTAAGTTCATTCGCGTCTTTTTGAATGCTTTCAACAAGCTTTTTTCTTGCAGTCCTTTGCCACCAATTTCCAATCGAAGTACCATCAGGAAACGTTCTTTTAACCCTTGTAATTCCACGTAGTTCTTTTACATTGAAATGATTTTTAATATAAAGAAGTTTTCCAATAAAATCTAAAGTGTCACCTCTTTTTTCATCGATTTGAGCAAGCGTATAAATAGCATCTTGTTCTTCTGGCGTCAGTTCATTCCAAGAATGTATTTCCTTGGATTTCTGAAGAAGGTTTGGAATGTTATTATTCCACCAACTACGGATTACTGTTTCATCAGGGAATGTCTTTTTCACCTGTGAAATTCCACGTAGTTCTTCTATACTCAAATGCTTTTTAATAAAACTAAGTTTGCCTAGAGAATCTAAAGTATCACCACGTATCTCATCAATTTGAGCAAGCATATAAATAGCTACTTGTTCTTCCTGCGTCAGCTCATTCCAAGAGGTTATTTTTTTTGATTTTTGAATTAATTTAGGAATATGTGTGTTCCACCAAACACTAATGACGGTACCATCAGGGAATGCTTTTTCAATTTGTGTAATTCTTCTGAATTCTTCGACACTCAAATTGTTTAAAAGATATTCTAGTTTTTCCATTTTAGTCATATAAAAACGTTTGTCGAGTTCTTCTAATAACTCTTTGACTTCTAGTGCTTCTTCCATCATTTTAAAGTCATGAATATCAATGTTTAGTCTGGCTTTACCTTTTTTCTTTAATGTCTCTTGAAATTGATAATATAAATGTTCTGTTCCAGTCTCACCAATTCGGTCGACAAAATCTAATACTAAAACAGGAAAACGGCCAAGTAATCGTCCTAGTTGTTGAATGAAAATCCGATAAGACTTGGTAGGCCTTAAAAAAATTCCAGTAGTAAATCTTAAGTTTTCCGGAAAATGGATTCCTTCTGAAAATTTATCGACAACAAAGAAAAAGGTGAGATTATTTGTATTCTTTTGAATATCTTCCATCGC
>DVHP01000079.1 GCA_018711945.1 Candidatus Ventrenecus avicola | reverse complement strand
CCTAAAAGAAAGCCACGTACTTTAAGTGCGTGGTAGTTTACATTTATAAAAACAATGTTTGTTCTTATCTTTGTCCATTGATCCCATATATTCTAGGACTGTTAATTAGTTAAACTTATATCCAACTTGATACTTCTTTTTACTCATTTTTTCTATCTTTCAGTTTATTTTTTTTTATAACACAAACACTACCACAGAAAGCAATAAACATCCAGTAAATAGTTATTGAATAAGACTTGCATTATTTTCTGACCAGAGTTAACATCACTATCAATGGAGGATTTGTTATGAAAAAAGAAATTCAATTTAATGAGAATGAGTACGTGCTTTACCGCACTCTTGAATGTTTATCTAATTGTTTGTATGGTACTTTATCATTAGAAGTCAACTCTAAATTGGAAGAATTGTTAAAACTATTAATCAAAAATTTTGACAAAGACTATCCAAAAGGTTACGAAATAATTGACGAGACATATTATAGAAAAACTACTTTTCAAATTGATCAAGTTAATTAAATTAAATCTACTAATTTATATTTATATTTTGGGTAATTTTATTAATTACTAATTGCATTTTGGCATACAATACTATGGTATATCTATTTGCCGAGTTATACCAGAAGGAGATGATAAATATATGGCAAATAATAATGGAGATCCATATGATTAAATACCCAAAAATGGTTAAATGATACCTATGGAGACGATAGTAGATATAATATTATATCGGAAAATGGAAAAACTGGATGGACTACTATTTATGCTTTGACGAGAGCATTACAAATTGAACTTGGAATTCAACAGACTGCAGATAATTTTGGACCTACGACTATAGCAAAATTTAATGAACAATATCCTACTGGAATTCATCAACAAGCGGATAATGATGAGAGTGAGTCGAATGTTTATGCCATCATTCAAGGTGCATTACTATGTAAAGGTTATGCAACAGGAGTAAATACACCAACTTTGCATTTTTATAATGGTACAGGATCGGCTATTAAATCTTTAAAAAGCGATGCGGGTTGTAGTGATACTAGTTCAACCGTAACACTTAATGTTATGAAGGCACTTTTATCTATGGATTCGTTTGTTAGTATTGATTATTTAGGTGGGAAAGAATCTATCAGAAAATTGCAACAATATCTTAACAAAAATTATGAAGAATATATTGGACTAAGAGCTTGTGATGGTATTTATGGTAGGACTACTAATACTGCTTTAATATATGCTATTCAAGCAGAAGAAAAATTACCATTAAATGTTGCTAATGGCAATTTTGGTCCAACTACTACAAACTGTGTTCCAACTATTCCATATAATAATGTTGCTAAGGATTATTATGGAAATACTTATAGTTCGGAAAGCATATCAAAATTTATTAATTTATTAAAAATCAGCCTTTTTTGTTTAAATGCAGGGTATGAGCCCAATTTAAATGGAGAATTTGATTCAATTACACAGCAAGGATTAAAAATTTTTCAAAGTGAATATGGATTAAGTAATACAGGAATATGTACTTCGAGTGACTGGCTGTCTTTATTAGTTAGTAGTGGTGACCCTAATAGGTCAGCTATTGCATGCGATTGTGCAACAATTATTACAGAAAATAATATTTCAGTTTTAAAAGATAATGGATATCAATATGTGGGAAGATATTTGTCTGGTACAGCAGCAGGCGGTGTGAGTAAAGCTCTTTCTACAGAAGAGTTGCAATTACTTTTTAATAATAATATTCGAGTTTTTCCTATACATCAAGGATCAGCAAATTATGTCGAATATTTTACAGAACAACATGCTATTGAAGATGCGGTATTAGCATCTAATTATGCCAAATCTCTTGAATTACAATTTGGTACTATAATTTATTTTGCGGTGGATTGTGATGTGATGGATTATCAAGTAACAGATTATGTGATTCCATATTTCAAAAAATTGTATGAAAAATTTATGAGTCAATGTGGTGGATATTATCGGGTAGGTATCTATGGCACAAGGAATACTTGTACTCGGGTTTGTGATGCAGGTTATGCTTGCAGTAGTTTTGTTAGTGATATGAGTACAGGTTATAGTGGTAATTTAGGATTTCCTATACCAGACAATTGGGCTTTTGATCAGTTTGCAACTGTTACTATTTATAATAGCACGGGAACACAAAGTATAGAAATTGACAAAGATGGCTATTCTGGAAAAAATAAAGGAATGATTCAAGAATATTCACAACAACATAGTGGTTATGATACTGATTTAGGAGGTTCTATTTTAGTTAATATGGGTGGTACTTCTATTCCAGTTTATGAGAAAAAGAAATTTGATGATACTCCGGAATTACCTTATGCACATTGGATAGTCGATGGGCCACAAATTGGTACTATCGATCCTGGAGAATTTTATGTTCGATATAAGTTAAGTGATGTAAACAAAGGTGATTCAATTCATAGAGTTTTATTTAAATCCTATGATGATATAAAATGTGGTTATATTGTGGAAGACAAGTATGATTCTACAAAAGATGATACTTATATTGATTATCAATCGGATTTCTATGAAGTTAATTATGATAAGGATTCTGAACAACTAGTAACGAACAGTACAGGAACCTATATTTTTACAGTTAATAAACCAGTTCCTTATTTTAATTCTACTGAATATGACGGAATGTTACAAGTAGGCGAAAAAATTAAATGCACACGTCCGGTTTATTATGGAAATTCACGTCCGTGGACTTTTTATGTAGATGAAAGGTGGAATGAACAACTACAACAATGGGAAGCGTTTGATAGATTCGTTAGTGTTGGATTAGAACTAGGAAATTATAAGTCTTCACGAGCTTTATATTAAATACGATTATTAAGAAAAAAATCATGAGCAGTTTTGACTTATGATTTTTTTACATTTCTTTGCTAATCAAAAATCTCTAAAAATTTTTTGCTTTAAAAGAATTTGTACATATTATATAAATTACATTCAGTAACTTATAAAAATGATAGAAATTGTTGGTTTCAAATATAATTTAATGACCATTAGACTATTCTTCAATTCGCAAAATTCAGTTTTTAAGGTATAATAAGGTTTTTTATGAACAAATTTGTACTAAAAACTTATATATTTTAATAAATATTGATTATGATTGACTTCAAGTTTAAACTAAAAATTAGTAAAATTCTCGATATTTTTTGCATTCAAAATGTTTTTACCCCCCCTTTATTTTCCTGAATTTTTTAATAATTTATGAATTTTGCAACTTGAAGTAGACAATTATAAGGCAATCGCATAAAAACTTGACGTAAAGAATTAGATAGAAGGGATAACATTAAAAAGTAGATTTTCA
>DVHP01000078.1 GCA_018711945.1 Candidatus Ventrenecus avicola | reverse complement strand
TAACTTAATTTGGAATATATATCACGATGATGATGAACAGTGGACTTTGTACTATAAGGAAGATGACTATTGGGAAATCTATATAGAAAAGAATTTTCATATTGATTATGAAAAACTTCTTGATACGAGTGCGTTATCTAAAATGCAAAAAGATTTGATTATTCTTTTTAAGGTTATTTGGGAAAAATATTATGACTTTAGATTTCCTCAAATTTGTAATTTAATTTACAATTTCGTCAATGATAAAACTTCCGATGAACAAGTATTAGAAATTTTAAAAGAGAAAGTTGGTGAAATACTTGGAAGAAGATAAAGAAAGAAGAATGTTAGACGAATTAAAAAACGCTAAAGAAATAAGAAAAGGTTTACTTGAAATTGTTGCAGACGCAGAAAAAATAGGTTATGCTACACAATTTGCACTTGAAACAGATGAAGAAACGGCTAGAAGTGCTTTTCAAACAGGGTACCAATTAGGAGTTCAAGATGGGTACATAGAATGTCTCCAAAAAATACTTATGATGTTTGAGGAGGGGTAATATGGAATTCGCAAAAGAACCTGTAGACAAAATAACATTTACAAATCACATTCTAGAAAGATATGTAGAAAGAACTATGGGAAAGACGGGGAATGAATTAAAGCAATTTGTTATTCAAAATTCAGAACAGATAAAAGATAAAATTCTTAAAATGTATGAATACTCTGAACTTTTCTGGTATGGAAAAATAAAAGACCACGATTTCACATATTTTACGATAAATAGAGATGGATGGGTAATGGTTATTGATAAAAATAAAACTACATTAGTTACAATTTATCAAGTAGATTTGGGATTAGGTGTAGATTTTAATAAGCAATATATTGCTGAACTAAAAAAGTTTGTGGAAAATGAATTAAATGCAATCGAACAATTAAAAGTAGAAAATGAATCTCTTTCTGAAGAAGATAAAAAGGAGATTGATGAACTTAAAGAAACAAATAAAGTATTGCAGGCACAAATTGAATACAACAATAAACAAATCCAAATGTACGAACAAAATAAAAATTTAAGACAAGAAGAAATTAGTCTTAGAGACAAAAAATTACATAAAAAAATAGAAGGCTTCATTGGAGCAAAAATATTTTAATTGGAGGGATTATATGGATAGAGTAGAAAAAGTTTATAGAATATCTGGTACACCAGAACAATTAAGGATACTAGAAAAGATGTTTATTCATATGGAATATTTAGGCACTGTAGGAGCGTCAAGAAATATTTTAGTCCAAGTTGATGGTGATGGTGGAGCTCACTTACGTTTTAAGGATGAAGATGGTCTATATTTAAGTGACTACATTAAAGACGAAAAAACAAAAAACACAGAACAGACTGTAGTTGAAGAAGGACGTGTAGGGGCTATTGTTGGAAGATATTCTTTTGAATAAAAATATAAAATTTTTTCCAACTGACTTGACAAAAGTTTGTCAGTGTGGTATAATAAGTATATAGTAAATAAATAATTCACTAAATTCCGAGTAGAAAAAGAATTCCCCAAATTCAATTTCTACTCACTACTTGGCGGGGTGGTGTAACGGCAGCACATTAGGCTCATAACCTGAAGGTTCAGTTCGATTCTGGCGACCGCAACCATATATCATCTGCGTTGTAATTAATACTCCGCAAGAGTCAATGAATTACACAGGAGAAAGTGGTTCGAATCCACAACAGATGATGTTCAAAAACATTATAGGTTAATATACTGTCTCGAACTAGACATAAAGAGTGTGTATGACGTCTGCATACTTTTCTCCTATAATGAAATTTTTATTATGGCTTGATAGTTAAAATGGACAAAAACACTTCCTATGGACGGGAGAGGTCTAGGTTCGAGCCCTAGTCAAGTCTGAAAGAAACAAGAAAGAGAAATCAGATAGCGCTACGTACGAGCCGAGCAAACCATTAAATACTAGTTAGGAATAAAAGAAGTACATATAAGCTCTTTCTTGTGTTATATGCTCCCTTAGCACAGTTGGCTAGTGCGTCGCACTTGTAATGCGAAGGTCATCCGTTCGAATCGGATAGGGAGCTCCAGTAAGTCTATGAGCGAGATGGATATGCACCAATGGGCTATGTAAACACATTGGATAACTCGAGTGAATATGAAGGGAGCCAGAAAGTCTTATAGCTAAGTAGTGGAGTGTATATACTTTAAAATCCACAGCGATATGCACGTATGGTGTCAGTGGCTAGCATTCCTGCCTTCCAAGCAGATGGGGTGAGTTCGAGTCTCACTACGTGCTCCAATCGGTTGCACTTCGTGGGAATTCATTATCCCACGGAACGGTACCGAACCGAAACCATTTATTTGTGGGTATAGTTTAATGGTAGAATTTCGTGCTTCCGACCCGAAGGTGTTGGTTCAATTCCGACTATCCACTCCATCCAAATACGTTGCTATGAACGTGGAAAAGCCCTCAAGAGTTAGCAAGAACTACTTGAGAATAACAAACTTGCACATAGCTAATCAGTTTATGTTTCGGGGAAGTCTTGACTGATGAAAAATAAAAAAGAACTCCGAGCCAATATTGGTATGTAGCTCAGTTGGTAGAGCGCCAAGCTGTTAACTTGGATGTCGGGAGTTCGAGACTCTCCATACCAGCCAGTTGACGATAGTGGTTGTCGGGAGTACGTTATAGGTAGGAACAAAATACTGAAATAAGGAATCCAATTTTAGACAAAATCCTACAAGAGTATATTTTAGCCACCTATTAAGGTTGAGATAATCCAGATTTTAAATGGCACGTTTAGCTAACGGAATATATTCTATAAGATTTGGGTGAGAGTCTTAAAATTCTATCTCATCCACCAAATATATTTTAGATAAATTTTAGATAAGATTGTAATAGAAGGATTTGGTCTAAAATGAACTCTAAGCAATTAGGATTACTCGGAGAATTGAAAGCTCAATATGATTTTACGAAAGCAGGTTGGAATATATCTACTCCACTTGGAGATTACTGTAGTTATGATTTTATTGCAACTAAAGACGACAAGCTTATTAAAATCCAAGTAAAAACTACTGAAAAAATTCACGAAAATGGAGCAATGATTTTTAGTGTAACTTCTAGAAATTATTATGAATACAAAATCTATACAAATCAGGATTGTGATTATTTCTATTTATTTTGCTTGGAAAATGAAAAAGGGTTTTTATATCCAATCAACAGACCTCATTCTAGTCATATTACAATAAGAGAAGAAATTCCTAAAAATAATATGACAAAAGGAATAAACTTTGCGAAAGATTTTCTTTTTGAGAATATAATTAATACACTCGCATAGCTTAGTTGGTTAAAGCGTACGGCTGATAACCGTAAGAGGTCTGGTTCGATTCCAGATGCGAGTACCATCTCAGGTTCGACTTGGTGAGAATAGCACTTCATAAGCCATAAAGAGAGCCAATCTCATAGGATGATAACCTTTTATAAATATTTTCATACTAGTAGTGGTTAATCGAATATATGAGATGTTTATAAAAAATAATCATAAAAACTCGGATGAAAATTTGGTAAAAGAAATTGCGCAAACAATGCTCTGGTAGCCAATGCCATCATCAGTAGCAAAATGTTTCTAAGTAGTTTCGCCGAGTGTCTACGAACCTTCAGCCCGTTAGAAGTAAAATGGCGGGACACAAATATAGTTCGTTAGCTCAGCTGGGAGAGCATCTG
>DVHP01000077.1 GCA_018711945.1 Candidatus Ventrenecus avicola | reverse complement strand
TCTTAAGGTATAGTCTTCACTATCTCCATTTCCAAGTGAGCCTCTTGCTAATATTCTTGCTTCTGTTGTACCAGAATTTACATAATCTGTACTTTCTTCATATTCGTTTAAGTTTTGAATTTGTTCATTATTTACCATTGCTCTTATATACTGTGTTGGCAAAGTACTACTACTTGACATTTCTAGTTGTACTATGTAGCTTGTAAAGATATCACAAGTATTAGTAATTGTAAAAGAATATGGGGTAAGAGTTCTTCCTTCTTCATCATAAATTGGATATGCATTTTGCAAATTTATGGCATTTTCTTCTTGGGTTAAGGTTAAATTTAAGCAACTAGCGACAATTCTATTTGTTCCTGTTTGAGTAAGTGTTACTCTCCATACTGCATAACTTGCTCCTAATAATATGCATATTCCTATACATACTCCTAACACAATTAATATTTTCTTTTTCATATTTCCATCACCTTACAATACATGTTTTGTATATAGAACTATTATACAAAAGATATTTTGTGTCTTCAAGACAAAACTTGTATTGTATGAAAAAATTTACGTGAGGTGAACAACATGAACATTAATCGTTTAA
This sequence comes from Candidatus Ventrenecus avicola, assembly GCA_018711945.1. Taxonomy (GTDB): domain Bacteria; phylum Bacillota_I; class Bacilli_A; order RF39; family UBA660; genus Ventrenecus; species Ventrenecus avicola. The sequence goes on along the minus strand of DVHP01000077.1, from coordinate 8,743 downwards.
AGGAAATTAGAGAAGATAGAGATTTGTTGCAAAAAGAGGTAGCACAGGCGCTAAAAATTAAACAACAACAGTATAGTGAATATGAAATTGGAAAACGAATGATTCCTATTAATTATTTAAGTGAACTCGCTTTATTTTATAATACTAGTACCGATTATTTATTAGGGCTTACCAATGAAAGAAAACCTTATCCACGCGTTAAAGATTAGTTTTTATTCCACGATAAACGGGGTGTCTTAGTCCTTTTTTACTACGGCTTAGAAACTCAATGAAACACGCTATTTTTGGAGCACAGTACTGGATACCTGGTTCTTTAAAATTGGAAAACGATGAAGACTTCCTTTTTTCTTTTTTTATTTTTTCATATATTTTTTCTTTTTTCGGAATACTTACTTTTCCAACAAAAAGAAATTGATTATTTTGATATTCTCCTAAATAAGCACTGAAAAAGGGGGTGCTTTCTTTTTCAGAGTATCCTCCTATATAGAAGACTTCTGTTTGTAAATTTTTAATTTTGATCCATGAGAAACTTCTTGTATTCGGAACATAAATGCTATCTTTTTCTTTGGCAACCATTCCTTCTAAATGTAGTTCTTTTATCTTTTTAAAAAAAGAAATGCCTTTTTCTTCTATGTAAATGCTTTTTATAAAAGTTTCGGTATCTGGAAATTGGTTCAGTATTTCTTTTCTTTCTGATAACGGTTTGGTTATGAGTTCTTTTTGTTGATACAAAATATCAAAGCAGATAAAAACAACAGGATTTTCTTCACTTTGAATCATGATTTCTCTTTCTTTGGTTAAATGAATACGTTTTAGTACTGCACTAAAATCTGGAATATTTTTATTAAATATCACAATTTCTCCATCAAATATCGTTTTAGATGTTACTAATTTTTGCATTTCTTTTAACTCTGGAAATTTTTTCGTTATATCGTTATTGTTTCTACTTTTTATGGTAAATTCTTTTGGGCTTACATAGATTAAGGCTCTTATTCCATCATATTTGATTTCAAAGTAATGTTTTTTGGAATTAAACGGCTTTTTTTGTTCTTCTAGAAGCATTGGTTTGATATTTTTTTCTTGAAATAGATTCATTTTTTCAAACTCTTTTCTAAGGCTTTCATTAGATCGGTGACTTGTTTTTTATTCGATTTTTTCTTGGCTTTTATTTTTTTACCCTCTAATTTATCATCAATGGCTTTTTTTAGTTCATTTTGATATTCATCCTTGTATTTTTGAGGTTCAAAATGACCTTTCATGCTTCCAATTAATTTCAGAGCTAAATCTAATTCTTTGGAATCTATTTTATCAATCTTTTTTCCTTCTTCTAAATGTATCTCTTCTTCAAAATACAGGGTTGTTAATATTAGTGCATTTTCATAATAACGGATTACCCCATAATAAAATTTGTTATGAAGAATCGTTTTGCATAACGCGACTAATTTACTTTTTTCTAGAGCACTTACAAATAGATTATAGGCTTTGCTTTTTTTCTCAGTGGATAAGTAGTAACTTTTTTCAAAATAGCTTGGTTCTATTTCTTTTAGATTTATAAAAGAAACAATTTCTATGATTTCTTCATTTTCTGGTTTTAATTCCTCTAATTCTTTTTTGGTAAATTCTATATATTCTTTTTTTTCGTATTCATACCCTTTAACAATTTCAGACTCTTTTAAAATTACTCTGCAATGGGGACAATATTTTTGATACATAATACGACTGCCACATTTTTTGTGTAATTGATTAAAAGAAATATCATTATTTTTGATTACGGTATTTAGTATGACTGGAATATTTACTAAACCAAATGAAATGGTACTATGAATATTTGGCATAACATCACCATTCTTAGCTTGCCCTAAAAATGTGAAAACATACCTAGGTGTTTTCTATTAAAGTTTTCTCTTGTTTTTGTTTTTGAATTAAAAATTTTAAATTTCTTAATCCAAATTTTTCGATTTCTGCTTCTTCTATTAAAGACGCAACCTCAGTGGCTTCTAATTTGATATGACGCTTTATATATTCTTTTGCTACTTCTTTTGTGATTGGTGCATATTCTACGACCGCTTTGATTCTTCCTAAGAGTTCTTTTGACAGAATTCCTTCAAAGGCTGGTTTTGTTTTAGTGCTAAATCCCACTTTTTTTCTTCCTTCAATGTTGCTTGTCATAAAAATCAAGGTATGTTCAAAGTGAATTTTGTTTCCTTTTCGATCCATAATATAGGATTCATCTAATATTTGTAATAACAGATTTAGAACTTCTCGATGGGCTTTTTCTATTTCGTCTAATAAGATGACTGCAAAAGGGTGTTCTGTTAATCTTTGAAATACATAGGAATCGTTATAGCCAATGTAACCTGCTGGCGTGCCAATTAATTTGTTGATACTTTCTGGGGTTGCATATTCGCTCATGTCTAGGCGTATTAATTCCATTTTTAGGACTTTGCTTACGATTTTGGCTGTTTCAGTTTTACCAACACCACTTCCCCCTACTAATAGAAAGCTTGTTCCTTTCTGATTTGGCATTTTTAAAGTATCTATCATTTTGTTTATTGCTATATCTTGTCCGAGGATTTCTTTTTTTAATGTTGTTTCAAGAGAATTTAAAAGTTCTTTTTTGTTTTGACGGATTTTTGTATTTGTTTTTGATTCGATCATTTCTAAGATATCATCTTTTGTCATTTTTAGTTTAGGGGAATTTGAAACTGTTTGTAATTGATGTTTTATATTTTCCTCTAATGTTTTTTCTTCCATCGCTTTTTTATAATTTTGATTTCTAATATATTTTTCTTTACGTTTATAAATTTTTTCTAGTTCTTGTTCGGCTGATTTATGATCTTGATGCATATTTTTTCTTTTGATGCGAGCACAGACGGAATCTAATAGATCAATAGACTTATCGGGATTGTTTTTTTGAAATAAGTATTCCTCGCTAAGTTCAATAATATTATCGATATTTTCTTCGGTAATAGTTAGATCATAGTGACTTTCATAAGTTGGGGTAATTTTGGTTAAAATACTTTTCATTTCTTCTTTCGTTGGTTCTTCAATGATGATTCTTTCAAATCTTCGATCTAGAGCTTTATCTTTTTCTAGAAATTCGTGGTATTCTTCTAGTGTTGTTGCCCCGATGACCTTGATACTTCCTCTTGCAAGATAAGGTTTTAATATATCGGATGCAGATATCGCCCCTTCTGCTCCTCCAGCATTTACCATAGAGTGAATTTCATCAATAAATAAAATGATATTTTTTTCGCTGATTACTTCTTTAATAATTTTATTTAATTTTTCTTCGAATTCTCCACGATATTTTGTACCAGCGACTAAGGAACCCATTTCTAGACATACTATTTCCATATCCTTTAATTCTTCTGGAACTTCATGATATTTTATGCGCCGGGCTAATTCTTCCACTAAGGCCGTTTTTCCAACTCCAGCTTTCCCAATTAATAATGGATTGTTTTTCTGGCGTCTTAGTAAAGTTTCAATCATTAAAGATAATTCTTTTTCTCTACCGACTATCACATTGTCTTTGTTGATGTTTTGACTTAGAGGGATTCCTATCTTCATCACTTCTAAGTTTTTATGTCTTTTTTCTTTACTCATATTTTTTACTTTTAATGAGTCATATATATTATCTAGAGGAATATCCATATTATATAAAATACGAATGGCTACTCCTTCGCCTTCTTCTAACATTGCTAACACTAAATGAGTTGGTGTTACAAGTCCTTTATTATTTTCATTCGCGTTTATTTGAGCTATTTCAATGACTCTTTTTAGCATAGGTGTGTATAAATTTAGTTCTTGAGTGCGAGTTGCCTTGCCAACGACATTTAACAGTTCTTTTTTAAACGTTTCATACGTTACTTGATAATCTTTAAAAATTTTAGTTACTTCATTTTCTTCATTTAATATGGATAGTAATAGATGTTCGGTACCAACATAAGGATGTTTACATTGATATCTTATTTTTTCTGCATTTTTTAATATTGTTGTTACTTCATAACCATAATTATGAAACATAAAAAATCCTCCTTAATAGAATCTATGTTGATTATGAGAAAAAAGAAGGATTTTTATTCACCCATTTTGTCATTTTTATTTATTGATATTTTATTCTGTTAGAAGGAATTTAGTTATAATATCTTCTTGATAACTCCTATATTTGTTTAAAAACTCTGTTTTTTTGTTAGTTAATCCAATACTAACGGCAACTTCTTACTCTATTTTAACATCATATATGCCACAGTCAGATGAGGAAGAAACAATTACATAATGTATATCTACATATTGTAGTTGATTATTTGCATCATTTCCAATAATTAAAATGGGTCTTATTTTAAGAGTTCCGTCATTGGGTTTTGTTGCAACGTAGGTCCATATTTTTCCAATCATTGTTCCCACTTCTCGTCTTCTGGTTGCAATATGCTACTTATAAAATAATTGGCAATATTCTGCTTGGAAATAGTTTTATCACTTCGTTCATCTGGATCCATAACTTCACCTTCTCTGACTTATTTTTAGAATATCATAATTCACTGTTATATTCTATTTTTTTGCTATAAAATTATGCTTTTTTATACTTCACAAGTTATCCCTTATGAAGGTTTTGATTTTACTTTTTATTTTTCTCCTTTAAATATCTTTTTAAGAAAAATGTAAGAAAATATGGAAATGTATAAAACTTACCATTAAATCCAATGTTTTTATTACAAAGTTTTATGCCATATTTGATATCTGTGTTTTTTTCACTTTCTATTAGCCGGTTTAATGAAGGAGTACTATTATCATTCGCTTTTACTTCTAATGGTATTAAAGAAGAAGTATCTCTTATAAAGAAATCCATTTCGATTCTTTTCCTATCATTTTTATAGAAGAATAAATCGTAGCCTTGTTTTACTAACATGTCAGCCACAATATTTTCATAAAGTGCTCCTTTATATATATTTAAATTTTCATTATTTCGTAAATCTTCTTGGACTTCTTCATCTAAAGAACCAATTAATAAACCAGTATCTGCAAAATATATACGATAATTGTCTGGATTATAGTTACCTTTTAATGGTAATTTTAATCTTTCTAAATCATAACTAATATTAACAATTCCCGCATTGGACAGCCAGTCTATTACGCCAACATATTCTCTGTTTCTAGCTCCATCTTTAATTTTGCTAATTTGAAATTTTTTGTTTTCTTGACCTAAAAATACAGGAATTTTACGATAGACATTTAATATTTTTGCTTGATCTAAACCACCGGCATATTTTGTAATATCCTCTTCATAGTCTAAAAGAATTTGTTGTTGCATTTTTAATACACCACTAAAATTTTTGTTTTCTATAAAATGGTTTACAATTCTAGGCATTCCTCCTAATATCATATATTCTTTAAAATTATTTAACATTGTATCGTATACAGCTTGATTTAATGGCTCCAATTTTAGCATATGTTCAAATAAATCTTCGATTTGTTCCTTTTTGTATCCTTTGGCCCATAAAAATTCTTCGAAGTCCATAGAATGCATGATGTAATCTTCTTTATTTCCTACACTATTGGACTCTATTTCTTTATAGTTAATGCCCATTAATGAACCGGAGCAAATAACATCATAGCGCCCATCTTCTCTAAATGATTTTAGGGAAGTTGCAGTACTCACACATTCTTGCATTTCGTCAAAAAATATTAATGTCTCATATGGAATTACCTCAATCGCAGGGTTCTTTATTGTAATATTTTTTATAATATTATCTACGGCAAACCCTTCATCAAAAATTGTTTTGAATCCAGGCTGTAAAGCGAAGTTAATTTCTATAAATACTTTATAGTTGTTTTCTCCAAAATTCCGTATTGCGTTGGTTTTTCCGATTTGCCTAGCCCCTTTTACTATCAACGGAAGCCTGTCTTCCTCCTTTTTCCAATTTATTAAATATTCATCTATTTTTCTTTTTAGTCTAGCCATTTGTAATCACCTTGCAATAAGTTTATCACATTTTTCACATATTTTCAAACGTAAAAATCACATTTTTCACGCATTTTTTGAACGAAAGATCACATTTTTCACATTATTTTATCTATCATCAAAAATATTTCCAGCGCTATTACCTGAAAATGTGCATCCAAGATAGTCAAACGTACCAGCTGTAGAATCTAAATAAATTGCATATTCGCGATTGTTTGTGAAGGTAGTGTTTGTTATATTTAAACTGCCATTATAATACACAAATATTGCACCTGCAGTTCCAATATTATTGATAAATTCACAATTCACTAAAATTGCTAAAGCACTATCAGTAACTACTAATGCAGAGCCACTACTATTATTTAAAGCAATGCTATTTTGAAATGTTACATTTTGTATAGTCACTGTTGCACTAGAATTGATTTCTACTAATGCATTCGACATTTCATAACTTTTTCCATCCAAAATAATATTATTCAGCGTTGCATTTCCACCAATTGCTAGAATTCTTGTTCCTTCATTTCCATTATTTTGTTGCATATTACTATCACGAATTAGGCTAAATTTATTATTACTATAACTTTGAATAGTTATATCGTGAATATAAACTGTTCTTGAAACAACTATGTCACTTAATAATGTAATGCCTCCTTTTGACGCAACATGTTCACTTGCATATTCAAGCGTTTTAAATGGAGCATTTATGCTTCCACGATTATTTCCATCCACTCCACTTGATGATATATAAACGTCTGTATAAGCTACTATTGCCGTTGTAGAAGTTGTGGATGTCCTACCAGAATTGTCTATTACCCTTACATAGAGTGTATACGTTCCATCGGCAAGACCAGTAAATGTATATGTTGTCGAGGTACTTGTGTACCATGTACTATTGTCTTTGCTATATTGGTAACTTGCTATTTTACTATGTGCATCACTACTTCCACTAGCACTTACTGTGATCGTATTTCTACTTGAAGTTGCTGTGATTCTTGCCGTTGGATTTGTTGTATCCACTAAATAACTATCACTACATATCACTCCTGAATTGTTTCCTATGACATCCGTGCTTTCTACACAGATTTTTTGGGCAGTTGTATTACTTTGGAATGTATAGGAAAAACTATTGTTGTTTAAACTAGCTTCGATATTTGGGGTACAACTTGCTCCTGTAGTAACACAGTATTTTGCACTTGATACTTCCATTTCATTGTCTATTACATTCGCATTTATACTTAATGCTTGATACCAATTATTTGTTCCTGCTGTACTGCTTGCTATACTAAAACTGATACTTGGTGGAATGTCATCTATTTTATCAATCACAATACTCTTGGTAGTAGTATGGCCATATCCATCTCTTACTGAAATATAATACGTTCTATTTTCCGTGACCTCTTTTGTCGTCTCATAGCTTAATGTGTTTGATATTGTTTCCCAGTTGTATTCTCCTTCACTTGTACTTAGGCTAACACCCGTGATTCCTATAATATCATCTGTTGCACTTATTACTATGGTATCTTTAATCCCCCAATCCGTTAATGTATTTGTAATAGTTAATTCTGGTGGAGTTACATCTATCGTATTTGCTGAATACATTTGATAGGTTATGTTTCCTACACTGTCTTTCGCCCAGATATAATAGTTTTTATTTTCTGATACGGTATAAGAGATTGTACCTTCATAATTATTCCATTCGCTTGGCTCTTCATCACTTTCTGTAATTGCATATCCACCTATGCCATTTTTATCTGTTAATGTTATACTTAATTCTATTGTTTCTTGGTTGTCTACTGGTGTTATCTCTATCTCTGGAGCTGTTTTATCTAATTTCTCTGGTATGATTTCTATTTCCTTTGTATTTCCTACTTCATCTTTGATATAGAATTTATAACTTCCTTCTTCTGTATATGTTTTTAGCATCTCTAGTTGTTTCGTTGGTTCTACTCTTGTCCAATGTGTGTTATCTTCACTATATTCTATAATATTATATTTTTCACTTGTTCCTATAATCTTAAAGACTTCTTCTTGGTTATTTACTTGTTCTGTTTGACTTTCTATTCTTAACGTTAATTCATTTTCTAAAGCATCTTCTTCTATATATCCTGCATTGATTGTTATTTTACTTAAGAATGTTGCATTCATCGTTTCTTCTAGGGCTGGCGTATCATAATCCATCCATAATTTTATTGTATATGTTGCTTCTTCTTCTGGGGCTAACGAACCACTTGTTAATTCGTAGGCTTTATCTGCTTCTTCTAGAGTTGGTTCTTTTTCTTGATATTCGATTAATTTTTCTGGTGCTCCATCATTTACTGATACTTTAATATATTTTCCACTTAATCGTTTTGCTTCGGTTACTAAGTCTTCTAAGTCTACTGTATAGGTTGCATAGGTATTACATATATTTTTTACTGTAAAAGTATATCCTGTTGTTGATAATCCTTCTTCATCGGAAATCGGATAAGCCTTTTCTAAATTAATTGCTTCACTTTCATTTATCATTGTTAGCTCAAAGCATTTACTTCCTACTTGGTTAAACTCTGTTTGAGTATCTGTGATTCTCCATACTGCATAACTTACTCCTAGAATACTTAAAAGAGCTATTAAAATTAATAAAATTATCATAAACTTCTTATTCTTTTTCATATTCATAATCCCTACCATCTTTTCTATTCTATCTTACTACGAATAACCCCCCCCCCGTCAATAAAATCTAGAAAAAAAGCCTTCACAAGTTATAGATAAGCACAATAAAATAAATTAAGAAAAGTAAAAATC
>DVHP01000076.1 GCA_018711945.1 Candidatus Ventrenecus avicola | reverse complement strand
CCTTTCAAGGACTGAAAGGCCGAAGAAAGGAATGTGATTTACTTATGAAATTAAAATGTAACGGAAAAAAAATAGAAATTAAAAATGCTAAAGATTTTAAAACAAGGCTTTTAGGGTTGATGGGCAAAAAGAATATTTCTTATGGGATTTTGTTTCCTGATTGTAAGTCTATTCATACATTTTTTATGAAAGAAGAGATTGATGTTTTAGGAATTAATGAAGAAAATCAAGTAATTTTTATTTACCGAAATGTTCCTAAAAATAAAATTGTAAAAGTGAATAAAAAAACTAAAAAAACTAGCATTTTAGAACTACCTAACAATGCTAGTAAAGATTTTTCTATTGGTTCTATAATGAAATTTGAAGAAGATTAATCTTTGAATTCAAAAATATAATCTAATATTTGGACTTCATCGCCTTTTTTAGCCCCTAGTCTTTCTAAGGCATCTTCTACTCCCATGCCTTTTAGTTTACGAGCAAATCTTTGGACTGCTTCGTCTTCACTAAAGCGAGTCATAGAAAATAATTTTTCTATTTCTTCGCCACGAATCACCCATATACCGTCTTCTTTTGTAATGGTATATGGTTTTTCGTTTTGAAATTTATAAATGATAGAACTCTCATATTCTTCATCTTGATATAAATTTTCTTTTTCTAATGTTTCTAGAGTGTCTGCTAGATAATTCATGAGAGGTTCTAGTCCTTCTTTGGTTAAGGCACTTACAGAGAATATCTCTTTGTCTGGATATTTTTCTTTGAATTTTTTTAGATTTTCTTCAAAGTTTGGCATATCCATTTTATTAGCGACGATGATTTCTTTTTTATTTGCTAATTTCTCACTGTAGAAAACAAGTTCTTTACGAATCACTTCATAGTCTTCGATTGGACTTCTCCCTTCCGTACCAGCCATATCTACTACATGAGCAAGGATTCTTGTACGGGAAGCATGCTTTAAGAATCGATCTCCAAGTCCTACTCCGTTACTTGCTCCTTCAATCATTCCTGGTAAGTCAGCAATAATAAAACTTTTTTTGTTTTTTAATTCAACGACTCCTAAATTTGGAATTAATGTTGTAAAATGGTAAGCCGCGATTTTTGGATTTGCCATAGAAACAGATGCTAAAAGAGAACTTTTCCCAACACTTGGCATTCCAATGAGTCCGACGTCAGCTAAAACTTTTAATTCGCATTTGATATAACGTATTTCTCCAGGTTCACCTAACTCTGAAAAAGAAGGGGCTGGATGTTCATGAGTTGCAAAGGCAACATTTCCTCTTCCTCCGCGACCACCAACGGCTGCGACGACTCTTTCTTTATCTTCTACTAAATCAGCAAGGACTAGGCCTGTATCATCATCAATAATGGTTGTTCCTGTCGGCACTTTTAAGATAATATCTTCCGCATTGGCGCCTTTTCTATTTTTCCCTTTGCCATTTTCTCCTTTGGGAGCTTTGACAATTTTATGATACTTTAAATCAACAAGTGTTTTTAATCCCTCGCTTGCTTCAAAAATAATGGATGCGCCTTTGCCACCTGAACCACCATCTGGGCCACCCATTGAAATATATTTTTCCCGACGGAAGGATGTACACCCATCTCCTCCTTTTCCTGCTATCAGTTTCATTTTAACTTCATCTACAAACATATGAATCACCTGATGTTATTGTACCAAAATAAGAGAAAAAAAAACAGTCCATATTGAACTGTAATCAAAATCTATTTGTTTTTGGATTGGAATAATGTAATTGCCACTAATATAAAGACGATAACAATTAAACCAATAATAATATAATTAATGCTTTGCGGGTTATTTACGGCATCATTTACGACCGCTGCAGTCAAAAAATAATCGGAACAATGAGCAATTTGGAATTCTACATACCCGTCTTTTACTTCTACATTATGGGCAATGTATTCTATGTTGTCCGATTCTGGATTATAATAATATAAATATAATTTTTCACCTTCTTGAAAACGGTCTTGTACATTAATTTTTACTGAAGTTTCTAGAGGTAACGCGCCATGATAATCAAAAGAAATAATGAGTTTTTCTTGGTCTACCATTTGATTAATTGCTTCGGTATCCTTTGTTTTGGCATCTAGACTAAGTCTTAAGTCTTCTTCAATGTAAAGGCTATCCTCCACTGAAATATTTTGCCCTTGTTCTTTTATGAAACGCCATGAATACTCTAAGTCTCTTTCACTATCTTTTACGCTATAATAGTAAGAGTCACTTGTTTCTGTTTTTTCAATAGAAAGAGCTTTGGCATTTGCCTGGTTTATCACAAGTAAAAAACTAAAAACCAATAATATGATGGTTTTTGTAATATCGCATAGGTGTTTTTTTTTCATAATAACTCTCCAATCTAGCTTAGCAATAATACAATAAATGGTACAAATTGCATGATAAACTTAATCATCATGATAATAATAATATTTCTGTCATTTTTGACATATAGAAAACTAAATAACACAGCTGGCAAAAAATAAATTAATAAATCAAGAAATGTAAGTGCTTCAGAACTAAACACAAAGTTCATTCCTGTATATATGATGGCACTGAGTAAAATAAATAATACATTATTTTTGACACAACTGCTAATTGATTCTCTGAATAGTATTTCTTCAGCAATCGGAGCAAAAATCAATACTTTAAAGCAAGCATAAATTGGTGATTGTTTTAATAAATCTAACATTGCTCCGGTATTAGAGTCCACTGCATAATTTGGAAATAATAAATCTGTAATGGCGCCCATAATAATATTAAGAGCAAAAATCGCAATTACTCCAATCAAAACACTTCCAATAATTCTTAATACTTTTTTCTTTTTTAGTTTGTTCACACATTCTTTTAATTCTTTGTGATACATAAATACCGCAAAAACTGCAAATAAAATATCTGCCGGCATCATCACGATAGCTGTATTAGCTACGTTTAATGCTGAAACTAAAGAGCTTGCAACTACCGTATACAAAAAGTATACTAAGTATAATCCCACTGTTTTAATCATTCTATTATTTAACTTCTCTAACATCCTACATAACCTACTCTCTATAAACATTATATCATATTTTGAATCAATAGAATAGAATTATAAAAAATTAGACAATTGTTTGACAAAGAAAAAGCTCTAGAAACTAGAACTTTTTCGTATTACATCAGGAATTAGAACCATCTAAGTAACCATGCTAACATAGTTCATTCCTCCTTCCATTACTACTTTTTTACATTTTTATTATAACATAAGAACTCAAAGAAAACTAGTTGACAATTGTTTGACTTACAAGTTGTTTACATTTGGCGCAATCCTTTGAAAATGTAATTGCCGTTTTGGTTTTCAAAGACATATTCATAAGTTGCTGCTTCATCGATATAGGATTCCAGTGATATTGGGTTATTCTCAGTTGAGGAAGTTTCTATATAATCCAACATTTTATCTTGATTGCAATTGTTATAAATATATTTTCTACTGACATAATCGTTCCAATCTGTGTAAACGTAAATAGATTTTTCTGTAATGTAGATAAAATTACCCTCTTGTCTTGCAGAAACTACTTTTCGGATAAATGATTCGAATTGGGAGCCACCACAACCATTTAGTGATTCATAACTTGATATTTCACGAGAGTAAGTAAATCCACAAACACCATAATCACCATTTAAAACGTAAAAATCTGTGTTTTGATATTCAATACTACCAAATATCTCATAGATACTACTTTTCAAGTCACTTTCTTTTATTGTTGTGGCAAACATATGATTTTGGACCATTTCTGAATCAATTGGAATATTTTTTCTAATGTAATTCATGGCCCCAGCAGCTAAAACATATGTATTCGGTGGAACTAGATTTTCATATAACCCTTTTAAGATGTTCGCATCGTCACTTGGATTTGCCTTTTGATACAAGTTTAAAACAAGATCTGAATTAATATCTAACTCTTTATTCTCTATGGAGGTATTTACTTCGTTGTATTCTACTGAGTGTTTTTCTTCTCCTACTAAGAAAATAATTCCTCCTGATACGACTGCTATAAATAATATGATTAAAATTACTATACCGACTTTTTTCATATTGACTCCTTTCTTTTAGTTTGGATAGTATAAGGCACGACGGCCAAATAAATTATACATTTTTTCAAATTGTGCGCGATTGTATTCCTCTATTTTTCCTGTATAGGAATCGGATACAAAGACTGAGGTGTCAGTATATCCTATGACAACTACGCTATGTAAATCACAAATCCATTCAATGGTTTCCCCGGTTGGAGTATAAGTCCAACGAGCACATACAGATGTATCTTTCGCTCCAATGCTAATCCATACTTGCACTGGAATATGCTGTTTTACTAATGCTAGAACATCGTTGAAACTATGTCCTGTATAATTTATCATCCCAGATTTATAGGTATTGGCTACTTCTAAAATAGGTTTTTCAAACACTCCGTAGCCATGAATATCTCTTGGATCTCCCACGAACTCAATTTCGGGATTTCCGCCATATAACGTAGAACCATCCCAATACGGACCATCTCCTTTTTTTAGTTTTTCTACAATACTCTCTGGGGTAACATTTACATTATAATAACGAAGTAAATTATATAAAGCGATGCTCTCGCAACCATTGGGATAGTTCGGATATTGATTGTATACAGGGAAATTTTCAATTAGATATCTTTCTGGTTGTTTTAAAATTGTAATGCTTCTTGTTGCTGTAGCAACATTTCCCACAGGATCTTGTGAAGTATATGTGATAGTATATGTTCCAGGCATATTATATGAAACAGCACTATCATCTATGGTAAATCCCATATTCCCAAACCGTGCATCCACTGCTTGAACACCTTCTTCTAAATTTGGGTGTTGTCCGGTATATACTGTTATATTAGTAAGGCCAGTAAACACTGGAGCATCTTTATCTTCTTTTAGAGTAAACTTCGCTGTTTTTTTGCTTACATTTCCATGCACATCTTGGGCGATGATTTCAATTTCTTGCTCCCCTGCTGTTTTTTCTAGTTCTATTGGCAAGATTTCATAAGCGGATAAATCGGATGAAAACGTTACAAATGCTTTGACATCTGGTAATTCCTCGTCCATATAACGAGTGACATCTTGGACTTCTAGGGTTGGTGGAGTACTATCTTTAATTATAATATTCACATCAAACACTTCTTCATTTAATTTTACTTTTACTGTGTAATTTCCAACATTTTTTAAAGAATCTAGGGGCGGACTAATTTTTATATTCACATCATCTGTTTGTTCTAAAATGTCTTTAATAGAAATTTCAGTTCCATATTCTACGATGATATCGTCTTTTAACATGGATTTTAATGTGAATCTTCTATACAATTTCAAAGATGTTAAAGTAACGATTATTAGTAAAACTATAATGCCGCAAATGATAATTCTGTTGACTACTTTTTGTTTTTCTACTCTCATACACACCACTATCTACTCTTTAGATAAGGATATCATTTTTTAGAGTATCCGTAAATATGAAAATGACAATCTTTAAGAATTTTACATGTAGGAAAACTGAAAAAAACACCTACTCATCGCTGAATAGGTGTTCACTAGCAAATATTTAGGACTAAAGAACATCTAACGTGCAAAAATCAGATGTTTCTTCCCATAAACTTATAACGCACATTTCTTGGAATTCCAACTACTTTATTTGTTAAAAAGTATTTCATTCTTGACGTAAATACGGTTTTCAAATGTTGTTTATTATTATATAATAGTTAAGAACTATCTGATTGTTAGGTGTTTTTTTCCTCAGTCCTAAAACAATATCTTTAATTTCAATTTTAAATTTATTTTTATTTTTATTTTAGGAGGAGGTGGTCCTATGAAGAAAGGATTTAGAAATGGACTATTTAATAGTCTTGATTGTACTCTTAGTGGTACTTTCAAAAATCTATCCTTCAAAGAAGGACTAATAAATAAAAAGAGCACCTACTCATCGCTGAATAGGTGTTCACTAGAAAATATTTAGGACTAGAGAACATCTAACATGCAAAATCAGATAGTTCTTTTTTATGTCCTATAAGTATAATATGAATAGAATAATCCATATTATACTTTTTTTGAGTTCGAAAGAAATCGGTTCTTTCTATAGACATTATAGCATACATTTATTGGAATTCCAATCTAAATGTTTCACTTCTATTAAAAGAAGTGTTTACTTCACTTCGTAAACACTTGCTTTCTTTTTATCTCTTCCTAATCTCTCAAAACGAACGACACCATCAATTTTTGCAAATAATGTATGGTCTTTACCCATTCCTACATTCTCTCCTGGATAAATCTTTGTTCCTCTTTGACGATAGATAATGCTTCCAGCACTAACAAACTCACCATCAGCAGCTTTTGCTCCCAATCTACGTCCAGCAGAGTCACGAGCATTATCAGTCGAACCTTGACCTTTTTTATGGGCAAATCTTTGAAGATCTAAAATCATTCTAATCATCTGTTCTATCCTCCTTAATCTTAATATTTTTCGGATAAGATTCTGTTAATTCATATAATAACTCTATCATATTTTCGAGTAAGCTTTCTGTAATCTCATCCGTTATAAGTACGGAAATTGTAAGGTCAGGACTCTCTTCTAACTGGATGCTTTCTTTCTTTATTTTTAAAATCGCATTCACAGTCGTCGTAGCAATAGATGATACCCCGGCACAGACAATGTCTTTACCATAGTCGTCATACATTGCATGTCCTTTGATTACAACTTTCGTGATATCGTTTTTCTTCTTTTTTACTAATACAGTTATCATTATCCAACAATACTTTTAATCGTAAGTTTTGTATAAGGTTGTCTATGTCCTTGTTTTTTACGATATTTTTTCTTTGGACGATATTTAAAAACAATGATTTTCTTTTGACGTCCATGTTTTTCTACCGTAGCTACGACTTTTGCATCTTTTACTACTGGATTACCAGATTTTCCATTTACATATAAAACATCTGTGAATGTAACATCTTCGCCAACTTCATTAGGTAATTTTTCGACATAAATCGTGTCGCCTTCAGAAACATAATATTGTTTTCCGCCTGTTACAAATATAGCTTTCATTTCCTACCTCCTTTAAATTTAAGACGCGCCTATAAGGTACCAACTAGTTGGATTTCTAACCTTTTTCGAGCGGTTTTATAAAAGCTAATGCCTAATAAAACAATAAAATTCTATCAAATATTAAAGGGAAAGTCAAACAGTTTTGCTAAGATTTCGTGTTCATTTTTGTATTTTCCTTCACTATAAAAGAAGTGACGGCTATTTTTCTTTAATACATGATAATTTTCATGGTGTTCGTTTTCTATTTTTTGGTATGGAAAGTACTTTAAATATCTTTCTAAATAGAACCTGTGAATTAAATATTTTTCTTGTCTCTTTAAGAGAATAAATTGAAAAAATAAAACGGCACAGATAAAATAATTTTCGAAAAAGAAAATATTTAACAGTATAAATCCACATAAAAATAAGATAGAAAGAATTTGATAATACTTTAAAGCTTTCTCGTAAGAAAAGAATTTTTCTAATAAAGCATGCATGAGGATGCTACCGTCGAGAGGGATAATGGGAATGCAATTAAAGAGCATGATATTTAAGTTATAAAACTGTAGTAATTCGTAATCACGAGGGTTCAAATAGTTTTGAAAGAAGAATAAAAAGAGAAATAATAAGACTTGAATGAATACACCAGCACTGGCAATTAGTATCTCTTTATTGATAGAAGAGTTGATTGGTTTATCGATTTTTGTAATACCACCAAAGGGATAGAGCTCTACTTTTATGATTTTGTAATGAAATAGATGGATAGCTAAAACATGGCCAAGTTCATGAAATAGAACGATGAAAAATATAAATATTACATTTTTAAAATAGCCACATAACAAAGATAACAATAGAAATACGTAAGTAACAATTGGAACTTCAAGCGTCTTGAGTATATTCTTCATATGTTAAAAAATCGTTATCTTTTTTAAATAGCAAGTAATAATAATCTTCTGTTGTGTTTCCGATGATACTATCTTTTTCTACATAATCATATAGTTTGAAATCAGTATCGGTAATTCCACCATACCATACATCTACTCCGTCTACTCCTTGAATGATAAAGGTATTGCCGTACCCCTCTTTTTCTCCCATGAATACAAGGAGTCCACTTTGTAAGGCACTCACAGGACTATTTTTAGCGCTAGACATTTTGTAACCATCTAGATATGATTCACGACTTACATTTTGGATATCTGCACTTGCTGTTACATTATTTTGCTCTGTGACACTTGGAAGGACACTTCCAAAGACTTCATGATACCAATTATTAATTTTTGTAAATGTTAAATTACTCTCGAAAATATTTTCTTTAAACCAAGTCATATTATCTGGACTTAATTTTACATAAATGGTACAAATAAGCACTAAGATGATGCTTAGAAGAATTTTGGTGAATATTTCGCTTATTTTATTGCTTTCTTTTTTTGGTTCTTCCACTATTTCATGACTTCTCATTTTATGTCTCATCATCGCTAAGTCTATTTCGCTCATGCTATCACCCATAGAAATCTATGAAAAAAGACAAGATTTTATTCTTGTCCTAAATAAAAACTTACTTATAGAACACCTTCCCATGATGGATCGGTTGGCTTATTTGCTGGGGAATCAAGAAACATATCCTCTATATCCGCAGAATTAGCATAAATAAAATTTGGGCCATATGTAATTGAGGTTAAGGAAGGAGTGCTCGCAAACATCCAGTACATGGAGGTTACTTTCGAAGTGTCAAAACTACTTAAATCTAGATTGGATAAATTTGGTGACTGATAAAACATTTGCCCCATACTTGTGACTTTTGAGGTGTTAAACGAACTAAGATTCATAGTAGATGTGGACACTCCCCGAAACATTCCTGCCATATTGGTGACATTCGATGTATCAAATGAAGAAATATTTAGTTTCGTTATATTTCTTTGGCCGGAAAACATATAACGCATACTTGTCACATTATAGGTATTAAAATTAGATAAATCCAATTCTTGTAATACTGGTGCAGAAGAAACTGATCCATCATTTCCAAACATGAAGGCCATATTGGTAACACTACTTGTATCAAAGTTACTGACATCCACACTTATTGGATTTCGCATGTCGTAAAACATGGAAGCCATACTTGTTACATTTTTTGTATCAACATATTCTAGGCCTTCTACACTTGTCACCTTTTGAAAGTAGCTAAAATAATAACTACTGTCTGGTGGCATATTGAAATTGCCTGTTGTTTGAAAATGGATCGTATAGGTGCTTGGATCTTCTTCATTTGCTACAACATAGGCTTTCACACTGCCATCTTTTGATTCGCTTTCGTCAAAGGAAGCAATATACTCAGTTGGGGCAACCATCTCATTTTGAAAAACTATCTTTGTGGTATTCTCAATATAATCGGTTTGGAAAACTCTACTTGTATCTGTACAATTACTAGCATTTGTACACTCTCTTGCGGCTAAGGTGTTATAAATTTTTGGTGGAGCATACTGTGTGGATATTGTTATTTTACTTTGGAACGTTGCATTCATAGTTTCTTCTTTTGCTGGAGTATCTTGGGTCATATATTCTAGCAAGTTTTTGTTTCATTTCCATTTAAAGTAAACGTATATAATTTATACGCTTTTAAAGATTCTAGAATTACTTTTTCGATATTTTCTTCATTTTCTGTTAATTTATAATCATATAAATTTACATTATTATAAGTTCTACGTCAGCTTTTTTTTGTATAAACATCTCTCGATTCTGATTTGTTATTCATAATGTCTGTATAGCTTTGTGTACCATCGTATAAAATTACGTCTACATATTGGTCTTCTAATTTCTTTTCGCTTTCTAGGGTTTCTAAATTAATCACTACATCTGTTTCTGTATCACATTCATTCGTAATTGCAAAATGATACGGTGTAGCTGTTTGCAAAAATTCATAAAGATTATCATCATCCATTGGATATGCTTTTTGTAAGTTAATATCATTTTCATCTGTATATGATATTTTTAAACATGAGCTTTCGACAATATTAGAATTTGTTTGTACTAAGGTAAGCCGCCAGTAAGCAAAACTCCCGACAATGATAGAGAGACATACTGCTATTACAAGAATCAGTTTTTGTTTGGTCTTCTTTCTATTGCTTTCCATATTTTACCTCTTTCTTCTTTGTAATATGGTTTTATTTTCTTTGTTTAACCATAATTTTGCTCTATAACAACACTTCTATTGTTAATAATATTGCACAACATTTCGGTTGTTGTAACAAGTGTCTATTGAGAAAACTTGTAAACTTTGTTTATTCTTTTATTTCAATTTTATACTATCTTTTTCATAAAAAATAATTGTAAATAATACGTTCCATACAAGAGCAAAAAAGAAGAAACTTATTAAATTTTTTTGAAGATAAAGTGTCCAAAACAGATAGTATAAACCAGTGTATATTGTAGTTTGTAATATACTATCATTTAAGTTATTTTTCTTTTTGAAACAACGAGATAATCCTAGAAGTAATAAAAGTAGGATGGTATTTAGAAAAGGCAAATTATAGATAATTTTATCTAAAAAAAGACCGGTAAAAAGTAAAAATGGTAAGCGATGATGGTTTTTTAAGATTGTAAATGTGAGAAAGAATGTTGTTGGAAAAAAGATACTTAAATTAATCATAGACAACTTTATGCCTCACGAATACATAATCTAGGGAATTAAAATCAACGCTGGGAGTAACTGTTAATGTTTGTTCTAAGGCGTTTGATGCCACCTCGCTTACTGTGCCAATTACGATATCTCCTGGGATATCTGTATAATTTGATGTATAGACAATCATTCCTTCTGTCATCGCCTCTTTGCTTGTGATGTCCACTACTTGTAAGATGTTATTTTCGCTTTTTAAAATGCCGTAGCTACTACCCACTTTCACGGATATTTGAGTATTTTTGTTCATTAAAAGTTCTACTTGACTAGAATTTTCTTTGGTACTTGTAATTCTTCCAACATAACCATCTTGGTTTACAATCACGTCGCCCACATTTAATCCTTGTTCGCTTCCTTTTAATATTGTAATTTCATCCATAAACGCTAGGGGATCATGTACCAATACTTTGCTAGTAATAAACTCGGTAGAGGTTGGATCCCAAAGGTTGTTTTTGGAAAGCAATCCATCATAATCATTTTTGAGTTCGTTGTAATCGCTTTCTAACACAACGGTTGTCTCTAAAAAGTCAGCTTGAGATAGAATTGCCACGAATACAAGATCTTTTACATAAATTAACAGTAAGAATGTTAAAAATAATACTAAATACCAGGTATATTTTTTCATTTAAAATCCGCCTTTCTTATGTTCTAGAAAACTGTAGTAATCTTGGGAGCCTATAATGATATGATCAATTAGGGGTATGCCAATCATTTCTCCTGCTTCTTTCACTTTCTTTGTCATGCATTCATCCGCGATGGAAGGAGTTGTGTTTCCAGATGGATGGTTATGAATACATAGTATTTTTACTGCGTTTACTAACACGGCTTCACGAAAGATATCTCTTGGATGAACTAAGCTTTGATTTACAGTCCCTGTAAACATTATTTTTTCTTCTAAAATTTGATTTTTGGTATTTAGGAAAAGAACTAAAAATTTTTCTTGTTTTTCTCCTAAAAATTTTGCCCGATACAGAGTATAGACTTCTTGACTCTCATGAATTTGTAGTCGCGCATCCATCTCTGGATTGTTTACTCTTTTTCCTAGTTCTATCGCAGCAAGAATCGTGACGGCTTTTACTTCCCCTACTCCGTAAAGTTCTCGTAGTTTTGATATGCGAATATCTCTTAATCCTTCTAGGCCACCAACAGAGTTTAATATATCTTGACATACATCTGTAACCGAGCGTTTTTTTGTGCCACAGCGAAGGAGTATCGCTAGTAACTCGGCATTTGATAAAGAAGAAATTCCGTATTTTTTGGCTTTTTCACGTGGCTTTTCATCCATAGGTAAATCTTTAATTAGATAACTCATGATAGCTCCATACTTTCCAATATTTTTTGGTTTAAAAGTAATACGGATTCTTCTGAATTTGCTTTTTCGAGTAATAAATTGTATTTTGAAAATTGTTCTGAATCGCTTTCTAGCACGGTTAATTCTTTTTTGTAATAATGAATCTTTTGACTTTCTAAAATCTTTTCTATTTTTGATAGGCCACTTTCGTTTGTCGAGGCTCCTACAATGACACGATACAATCCATTATCTTCTAGGATAATCGCATTATTCATGCTTTCTTTTTGCTCTACTGCATTTTCATAATCGCTAAAGACACCTGTTTGTAATACAGTTAGAGTAATAACGTTTTCCGTTTTGTTTTTCCTCTCGATTCTAGACAAGGTAAAAAAAGCTAGAACTCCACCAATTGTTATTGCTAGAAGGATTATAATAATTTTCTTTTTCACAATCATCACCAACTACAACATATCAAAAAATTGTAGCAAAACTTGTCGAATCTAATCTAATTCACTTTTACGGATTAAAAATATTTTCTTCTTCCGATAGAAGGCATAGAACACATCATTTAATTCTAAGTTTTTTTTCGCTAGTTCTTCTTCTAACCAAAACTTATCTTTTTTGATGTAATTTAATGTTTTTTTGTTAATCTCGCCATCTAATATGAGTGGCATCGGATAACTTGTCTTGATATGAAAAAGATTGTATTTAAAAATTGAGAGTTTTCCGTTTGGCTCTAGAAATGCATATTCAATTTCATTAATATCTCTGATGCTTTTTTGTCTTAAACTTAATAGTAAATCATCCATGCTATAACGTTGATGAATCATTTCTCTATAATTCACTTTTCCATTACAAATAATTAAAGATGGTTTGCCATCAAAGAAAGAACGAAATCTACGGGATTTGATACTGATAAATGCGAGTAGTATTTCAAGGCCACCTAACACTAGCAGGGGAATGACAGTCTGCATCAGAGATTCATTCGTGTTTTCAATGGAAATCGCTACTAACTCGGCCATTAAAATGGAAACGATTAAATCAATGATTCCTAATTGTCCAATCTCTCTTTTCCCCATAATTCGATATAATAAAACAATAAAGAAATAGAAAAATATTGTTCGAAATAAGACTATCCATAATTCACCCATAAAAATCACCTCTAATTTTATTATGGAGACGATTCTATTTTTTTAATCACTTCATATAGTTTATTAGGTGATGATATGAAAACTTTAAAACAATATGGCAAAGCCATTGGAATTTTTTTAATAGCCATTCTGATTCTTGCGTTTTTGATTTCTTTATTTAATATCACAAATATTTTTTATACGAAAGGTTCTGACGTCATGACAATGATTGGAATGATTTTGATTTTTGGATTTATGGGATTTCAATTTGGAAAAAAAGCAACCCATAGGGGTTACTTGGAAGGTTTAAAAATTGGTGGTTCTTTGATTCTTATCTTAATACTTATTAACTTGTTATTTTATCAAACTGGTTTTTCTTTAGAACGTTTCATTTATTATGTTGTCTTAATTTTAACTAGCACCTTTGGTTCTATGATAGGAATTAATAAGAAGTCTTAAACGATTTAAAATCCAGAAAAAGTGTATGGATTTTGCATCGTTCCAAGACCAGATACAGTGACATCACTACGAATATTTATGACAGGACGGAGTGCAGACGTATCAGACGCGATGCCTTCATCAATGTGGCCAGAGGTGTTCGCGTGGAACAATAGGACGTTCCAGTACGTAAAGCCGAACGGGTTATAATATCCTGCCGGAGTTATTGTCCAATAAGTATTTCCGGTAGTTAAATAATTGTCTGGTGTTGACTTTTGATAATTATAAATTCCATCAAACACTCCTCCACTAGAACCTGATAATATTACTTCATCGACTGTGATGAGTCCTACTGGATATGTTAAGGCTTTATTACCAATACTTGAAGAGAATACAGTATACAAATCACTTGAATTTTCACAGGAGAGTGTTGGAGTGCTTGTCGATACTCTTAAATAGCCTTTCATATAAGTAGACACAGTCCCTGTTCCAACTCCACTTTGATTATTTAACGTGCTTCTATCTCCACAGAATCCTGCATTGGTATCAATATAACTTGCGTAACTTGATAAAACGCTGGTATAAAAACTATCATTTGCTTGTTTGATTGCTGAAGATGTTCCAAGCCCATGTGCTTCTCCATTTGTATACATATATCCTAAATACATGTTATTATCAGATGCTGTATTAAATTGGCTGGTTCCTACTTGCCTATCTTCACTGGCCTCACCATTTTGATGGGCTGCTGTACCATCGTAAATCATGTGAATGGTACCATCTCCATTAATTCTGATAATTCTCCAATATCGATTTGCAAAATAGACATAGTT
>DVHP01000075.1 GCA_018711945.1 Candidatus Ventrenecus avicola | reverse complement strand
CTTAGTCAAACACGCTTTCAGAAAATTGGAATAAAGGGAATTCTTTGGAAAAGCAACTTCGGTTGTTTTTCTTTTTTTATAGTACTTGACATTGCCAAGTAGTTATGGTATTTTATTGGCAGGTAAGGGGTGATACTATTCATACTCAGTTTAAAAAAGGGGTTTTGGAATTACTAGTGTTATGTATTGTTCGTGATAAGGATATCTATGGTTATGAACTTGTAGAAAAAGTTCGTGAAATTATTGATGTCAACGAAGGAACGATTTATCCTATTTTAAAGAGGCTAACGAATGAAGGATATTTTGAAACGTATTTAAAGGAGTCTAGTGAAGGACCGGCTCGGAAGTATTATCAGATTACAGTGCTTGGAATTCAACATCAAGAAAAAGTTTTGGCTGAGTGGAATACGTTTTCAGAGAAAATTAATCAATTTATAAAGGAGAGAGACTCATGAAGAAAAGAGAATTTTTAGCGAAGTTAAGAAAAAAGTTGTCTGTTTTAGAAGAAAGTGAAGTAGACGATATTATAAAAGAATATGGTGGCTATATTGATGAAAAAATAGAGTCAGGAGTGGCAGAGGAAGAAGCTGTTTCTTCTTTTGGAAGCATTGATGAGTTAAGTGCAGAGCTTTTAAGTGCCTATAAAGTAAAAGGGAAAGAAGAAAAGGAAGATCCAATTGGAAATTTTGCTTCTAAAGTATTACAGACGATTGATAAATTAATTGATACGTTAAGTAAGAAGACACCAAAAGAGATTATACGTTTTGTAATTGAGATTTTGATTTTAATTGCTATTATTGGGTTATTTCATATTCCTGTTGCTATGTTGGTTAGTCTAGGTAAAGATGTTTTTTATATTTTATCGAGTCCATTAAATCGTATCTTTTTTACGATATGGCGATTTGTTTTGGAATTTGCATATTTTGTTTTAGCGATTATTGTCTTTATACGTATTTTTGATACGCGTTATTTAAAGAATGTGGAAGTAAAGAAAGAAAAGAAAGTTCTAACGCCTAAAAATGCGGAACGTAAGTCAAAGGAAATAGTAGAAGTCAAACAATCAAAAGGGGCTATTTCTACTATTAGTGAGTTTATTGTAAAAATCTGTGTCTTTTTCTTAAAATTTATGGCTATTTGTATTTTGTTTTGTATCAGTTTTTATTTAATCGGAATGGCGATTGTTTTGGTATTATGTATTTACTTACTTGTTCATGGTGTGATGTATTTTGGATTTTATTTGGTTATGATTTCTCTCTTTTTACTCGGGTTAATCTTCTTCTGGATTTTGTTTAACTTTGTTTTAGATCGAAAAAATAATGGAGTTAAGATGTTTGTTTCGCTTGCTGTAAGTTTTGTGCTTCTTGGTGTTGGTTGTGGTATCGCAGCTATTGAGGTAACAGAAACAGAGTTTATTAATTCGCCTCCTAGTGATGTTGCAACGGAGACTCTAACAGAGGAACTTACCATGGACGAGGATACTATCTTTATCGGCAATATTTCTGATTATGTTGTGGATAATTCTATAGAAAATGTTTTAGTAGAATATCGTTATTATCCTTTAGGAACAACGATGTCGACAAGAATTACTAAAGATGATGATTATGTCTATTTAAATTGGGATTTAGAAAATATTTATTTAAAAGGGGAATTTTTAGACCATATGATTCGCGATTTAAGGGAAAAGAAGGTTTATAATTATTATATTGAACCAACGATTGTGATTACCGCAAATGAAAAGAATATTGAAGTGATTCGAGAAAATCGTCAAAAATATTATCAATCTGGAACCAATCATACATCTTGTGATTTTGTAAGAACTTATTTTATCTATACTATTATTGATAGAGAAGAAGATGATGCAGAAGAAAGTGATACTTTATATGTTGTATTAAATGAATTCCAAAGTGAAAATTTAGTTACTGTACCAATTAAAAGAGAGTTATTAGAAGGAGTTACGGAAGGATATTATTACGAGTTTACTTTTAATACATATCAATCTTATATAGATACAGATATTGAAAATATTTTTGAAGAAAATGAAGTAGTAAGTATTAAGAAAACAGATAGGCCAATTGATGAGCAAATTCATGAGGATAGTTGTAGTGCCTTTTATTAAGAAGTTCATCCTATGGATGGACTTTTTGCGACTGTAATCGTAAAACTTGATAAATAATTATATAGAATGAATGGAAGTGATTATAAATGTTACTCGAAGATAAAATATTAAGTTTTGTTCATGAGATGGGTTATTTAAATAATGAACATGTTTTGGGGATTTTATTTTATGGAAGTTATCTCACAGGATTTAATAATGAAAATTCTGATATTGATCTACATATTGTATTTGATAATGAGGATCCTCATCACTTGATTAGGGGAAATAAAGTAATAGACGGGACAAGAATAGAATATTTTGAAAAGCCTATTCTAGATGTCTATCAAACAGTCAATGAAGATTTTCTTCATCAAAACAATGCAACATTAACCATTTTTGGTACTTCAAAAATTATTTATGCAAAGGATAATCAACTAAAACAGTTACAGGAATATGTAGTCAGTAAGTTTGCTACTCCCTTACCGCCGTTAAGTGTTGATGAAGCAAAAGAGCAAGTATCTATTATTAATAATAGAATGGAAAAATTAAAACAGTATGCTGAATTTGACAGTCCATATTTTGAACATTTATATCATTTGACAATAGAGAAAATTCGAAGATTTTATCACAATATCATGGGAATCCCTAGAATAGAAACTTCTAAAGGATTTCGATTATATACGGATGAGAGATATAGGAGAGCTTTTTGTATACATCAAATTCCTGAACATCCTTTTATAGAAATGTATTTTGAAGCAATTTCAAATACAAGTGTAGATAAAATTCAAAAATATAATTTGTTATATAAAATGTATGAGTTTACGAAACGTAATGTTGTTTTAGATAAGGATTATAGGATACCTATTCAAAGTAGAAATATTGAGGTCGATGTTCCTATTATTAGGCCAACTGTCGTTGAAAAACGAGACATGATTGAGATTCCCCCAACTACTTTGAAAGTCATATTAAAGTTTATTAAAGAAATGAACTATATAAATAATGAACGTTGTTTAGGAATCATAGTTTATGGAAGTAGTTTGACGGGTTTTAATACAAATATTTCAGATATAGATTTACAGGTAGTGTTTGATGATATGGAACCTAATTGTTTGATTAGAGGAAATAAAATAATAAATGGTACTAAAATAGAATATTTTGAAAAACCAATTAGCGATCTTTATTTAGAAATTGAGAATGGATATTTTCATCAAAATAATGCTTCTTTTTCAATTATTGGTAAGGGAACCATTGTTTTTGAAAGAGAGAATCAGTTAAGTTTATTGCAACAATATGCAATCAATAGATTTTCTTCTCCTATGCCTTGTTTAAGTGAAGAAGATACTAAAGAGCAAGTATCTATTTTGAATAATAAGATGGAAAAATTAGAAAAACTTGCTATGGATGATCATATTGGATTTGAACATTTTTCTCACTTAATGATAGAGAAAATTAGAAAGTTTTATCATAAATATATTGGGATTTCGAAAATACCTACATCAAAAGTTTATAGGATTTATACTGATGAGGATTATAGAAATTCTGTTTATAAAGAAAATCCTGAACCAGAATTTCTTAATATGTATTTGAATTTGATTACCACAAATTGTGTGGATAAATTGCAAAGATTACAAATGGTTAAAGATTTTTATCATTATGCAACAAGAAATATTCAGTTAGATAGTGATTATAGAATCCTTATAAAAAGCAGAAATATTGGAAACAATCAAAGTAGATGATTTATAGTATTTATATTATTTTTTAATACAATTTTTTATGAATGAAAATATTAGAAATTTAAATTTAATAAAGGATGAATTTTTCTTTGTTTTATGTTAGAATTAGAGTGAGGATGATAATCATGGAAACACTAGATATGGATACTGTAACACCACATATTAGTATGTTAGAACGTTATGGAGAAAATTTGACGGCAAAGGAATATATTACTGATCCTGCTATTAGTCGTGATAATGAGATTAAACAATGTATTTTAACACTTTTAACTCCTGAAAAAAGCGCTTTGTTAGTTGGTAAGCCTGGTATTGGTAAAACAGCTATTGTTGAGGGAATTGCTTATCGTATTCAAAATAATATGGTTCCTAATGCTTTGAAAGGTTGGGAAATTATTAAAGTAAACATTACTTCCTTACTTGGAGAAATCAATGTCGATGGACAAACAGAAAGTCGAATCGATATGCTTGTAAAAGAGTTAAATAGTCGTGATAAAACTATTTTGTTTATTGATGAAACGCATGTTTTGGTCAATAAAAATACTACAGCTAATTCTGGCATTGATTTTGCTAATATGTTAAAAGCAGGACTTGACCGTGGGACTATTAAAATGATTGGGGCAACGACTACAGAAGAGTATGAAACGTATATTTTAAGAGATCGAGCATTCTTACGAAGATTTCAAAAGATTGATGTTTTGGAAACAGATAAACCTAGTACAGTGAAAATTTTGATGGGAACACTTCCTAAAATCGAAAAGCAAATGGGTTTAAAACTTAATTATACAGATTTTGTAAAAGAAAGAATTATGAAATTTATTGTCGAGATGACAGATGAGTATAAACGAGTTTATGAAGTCGCGGCACGATATCCGGATATTTGTTTAACAATTTTATCAAATGCGTTTACATATGCACTTTATGATAATGAAGATTCTGTAAAAATGAAACATATTTATAAAGCAATTTGTAATGCTAAAAATATATATGAAGATGTTAAGAAAAAAGAGATTGAACGATTTAAAGTGGAGTTTAAAGATTTAATAGATGAAGAACATGTTGATTTGAATGAAAGGGGATAGATTATGGCAAGTGTTCGTGTTGTTCAAATTGGTTGTGGAAAAATGAGTAAGTATATCATGCGATATATTTATGAGAAAAATGGCGAAGTTGTTGGTGCGGTTGATGTGAATCCTTCTTTGATTGGCAAAGATATCAGTGAAGTGATGGAATCTGAGAACAAGGGTGTTTTAATTGAGGATGTTTCTTCTTTGGATCAGCTTTTAAAGAAAACGAAACCTAATGTAGCAATTATTACAACGATGAGTGTATTAAATGATATTGGCGAAGAAGTTCGGATTTGTATTAAGAATGGTGTTAATGTGATTACAACTTGTGAGGAAGCTTTTTTTCCGAGTAACTCAAATCCTGTGTTATATAATGAATTAAATGCTCTAGCTAAAGCATTTCATGTTACTGTGATTGGATGTGGATATCAAGATATTTTTTGGGGGAATATGATTACAAATCTTTGTGCTTCTACCGAGCGTATTACCAAAATTAAAGGAAGTAGTTCTTATAATGTGGAAGATTATGGAATTGCTCTTGCGAAAGCTCATGGAGCAGGATATACCAAAGAACAGTTTGATCAAGAGATTGCTTTAATTAATCGTATGAGCGAAGAAGAAAGAAAAGCGTTAATAGAGAAAAAAGAATTCTTTCCAAGTTATATGTGGAATGTAGTAGGTTGGATTGCTAAAAAGTTAGGGCTTCATATTGTATCTATGAAACAAGAGTGTATTCCTGTTATGACTGAGGATACTTTGGAAAGTGAAACACTTGGTATGACATTGGAAAGTGGCATGGTAAGGGGAATGGAAGCAGTTGTTACGGCAACTACCAAGGAAGATATTATTTTAGAAGTAGAGTGTATTGGTAAAGTATATACGAAGGAAGAAAGTGACACGAATGAATGGACTATCTTTGGAGAACCAACTACAAGTGTTAAAAATGAAAAACCTAATACTGTAGAACTTACCTGTGCTGATGTTGTGAATCGTATTCCTCATGTTATTAAAGCTGAAAGTGGATTTTTAGATACAACAGACTTACCTGAACCAATTTATATTGTAAATGATTTTAACGATTATTTATAAAGATAAAAAAGAAGACTTCGTTTTATTTGAAGTCTTTTTTAGATGGCTTTTTGCAAATTTAGAATCTCTTGTTTAGATAGGCCTGTAGACTGCATAATAGTAGAGATATCAATATTGAGATTCAATAAATTTTTAGCAATTTTATGTTTCTCTACTTGTGTTCCCTCTGCTAAACCAGAAGCTCTTCCTTTTTGAATTCCATCTTTTCTGGCAATATCTTCGACCTTTTTAGTTAAGCTTTTATA
Source organism: Candidatus Ventrenecus avicola (assembly GCA_018711945.1). Taxonomy (GTDB): domain Bacteria; phylum Bacillota_I; class Bacilli_A; order RF39; family UBA660; genus Ventrenecus; species Ventrenecus avicola. The sequence continues at coordinate 510 of DVHP01000075.1, read as the reverse complement.
TTCTAAAACAGTTTCATCATTTACAAATTTTTTCATTACTTGTGCTAAATCCATAAGTATTTCACATCCTTTCGCTATTTCAAATCTTTCTTTTTCGTCTTTTGCATAAATCATTCTTAGGATTTTTAATAATTCTTCTTTTCTACTATCATCATAAGCCACATTTTCTAACTTGTCAATGTATATATATATATATATATAATTAAAAACAAAAAAGGAGGAGAACAAATCTCTTTAATCATATAAATTAATTTTCTTGTAATTTTAGGATTTCTCGTTTTGAAAGACCAGTATATTGCATAATCTTTTCAATATTTAAATGGTCATTCAATAAATTCTTAGCGATTTCTTTACTACGCGCAATTCGTTCTTCTCTTTTTCCTTCTTGGATTCCTTCACGTCTTCCATCTTTTCTGGCAATATTTTCAACTTTTTTTGTTAAACTCTTATATTCTAAAATAGTTTCATCATTTACAAATTTTTTCATTACTTGTGCTAAATCCATAAGTA
>DVHP01000074.1 GCA_018711945.1 Candidatus Ventrenecus avicola | reverse complement strand
GTGTGCTTGTTTTTCAACTTACACACTTTATTTTACACTCTCTAGATAATGTTAAATTAAAAGATTTTAATATTGAACACTTTGAAAAATGGAAAAAGCAAATAAATTCTTATGGATATACTACTAATCATAAAAATCATCTATTTAAATTTTTTAAAGAATTATTAAACTTTGCTACTAAATGGTATAATTTTAACTTTACTGCAACCTATAATAAAATGACTAATTTTACTGATCCAAATGAAATGCCTAAAGAAATGTTATTTTTTACTTATGATGAATTTAAAAAATTTATTTCTGTAGAAGAAGATATTTTATTTAAAACATTATTTGAAACTTTATATTATTGTGGACTTCGTCGTGGTGAACTTAGAGGTCTTACTTGGAAAGATATAGATTTTGATAATCAATATTTAAGTATTAATAAAAATATTGTTGCTACTCAAGGCGATGAAAAGAAACCATATATTGTAACAACACCTAAAACAAAATCTAGTATAAGAAATATCCCAATGCCTAAAGTATTAGTTGAAGATATGAAAAAATTATATGAAGTTTCAAAAAAACATTATGGTTTTAATGATGACTGGTATTTATTTGGCGATACCGATCCAATTACTAATGGAAAACTTAGATGTAGGAAAAATAAAAATTGTGAGTTAGCAGAAGTTAAACAAATTAGAATACACGATTTTAGACATAGTTGCGCATCCCTTTTAATTAATAGTGGTGCAACAATAAATGTAGTTGCAAAGTATTTAGGACATACAAAAATAGATGAGACCTTAAACACTTATTCTCATCTATTTAAAAATCAAATGAATGAAATTGTAAACATTATCGACAAACTAAATTAAAATGGGTACCTATTTGGGTACCTAGTACATATATCAAATGGCATAAAGCCCTTATAAACAAAGTATCCCGCCATTTCTGACGGGATTTCAGGGGGTTTGTAGACACACACTCAGTTCATCGTGAATGTGTATCGGCGTAGCGTTTATAGCTACGCTATATAAAATATATTATGGATTTTTAAATTTGTCAATTGGTAAAATCAATTTCTTTGATAATTTTTTGATACTTGAAATCTTTTTCGTAATTTTTTGTTTCTAAAAATTCTTGGGCGTCTTTCTTGGCCTTTAGTAATATATTATAATCTCGCTTTAAATTGGCCATTTTGAATGTCATATCCCCACTTTGCCGGGTGCCAAATAAGTCTCCTTCGCCACGAAATTCGAAGTCTTTTTCGCTAATATAAAAGCCGTCGTTACTTTCTTCTAATACTTTTAGCCTTTCTTTTTCTTCGTTGCAAATTAAGTAGCAGTAAGACTGTAAATCGTTTCTTCCTACTCTTCCTCTTAATTGATGGAGGGTTGCTAGTCCAAAACGTTCGGCATTAAATATGACCATGACAGTGGCATTTTTTACGTCTACTCCTACTTCTACTACAGTGGTAGAGATCAGTATCTTTGTTCGACCAGTTTTAAATTCTTGCATAATGCTTTCTTTTTCGTTCTTTTTTAATTTCCCATGGAGTATTCCAATTGGAATTTTTCCATGATAGGCTAAGTCAAACTTTTCTTTTAATAAGTAAACATCTTTTAAGTTGGTATCTTCATTTTCTTCAATCATCGGAGCAACGACATAGACTTGATGATTTTGTTTTATTTCTTCTAATATTTTTAATAATACTTCTTTTAAGTTTGACTCTTTGACAACTTTCGTTATAATGTCTTTTCTTCCTTGGGGTTTTTCTTTTATTAAGGTCGTATCCATATCCCCGTATATAGTTAAGGCATACGTTCTTGGAATTGGAGTCGCGCTCATAAAAAGCATGTCAGGTACTTCGTTTCTTACTCCTAAAAATTCTCTTTGGGAAACTCCAAAACGATGTTGTTCATCGGTTACAATAAATCCTAGATTCGGAAATACAAGTTTTTCAGAAAGAATGGCATGTGTCCCGATTAAAATATCGACATCTCCTTTGTTTACTTTTTCCACAATTTTTTGTTTTTCTTTTTTGGTCATACTTCCAATTAACAATTCGATATGGATTTCTGTCTTTTTAAACAGTTCTCTTATGGATAAAAAGTGTTGGGTTGCTAAAATTTCTGTTGGAGCTAAAAAAGCACTTTGAAAACCGGCTAAGTAATTGGCGTATAATAAAACAGTCGCGACGATTGTTTTCCCAGAACCAACATCTCCTAGTAAAAGACGATTCATTTTTTTGGGAGATGCTAAATCTTGTAAACTCTCTATGACTCCTTTTTTTTGATCATTGGTAAGCATGAAAGGAAGACTAGCAATAAACTTTTCAACTTCTTCCATTGGAAATTCCTTTTTTATTCCAACCTCTTTTTCTTTTAAGGATTTTAAATATTGGATTTTAAACATAAAGATAAATAATTCTTCATATATAAGAGTTCTTTTGGCTTCTTTGATTTCTTCTGTATTTTTTGGAATATGTATCTTTTTTATTGCCTCTTGCTTTGACAGTAATTGGTATTTTGATTGATAAGTTTCAGGGATGTAATCTTCTAATTTTATTTCTTTTAAGGCTTCGACTATTATTGTATGTAACGAATTATTTTTTAGTCCTTTGATTAAATGGTATACTGGGATGATTTCGGTGCCTTCTAACTTAGATAATTTTATATCATTTGCTGTAAACATATTTGTCTTGTTATTGTATTTTCCTATTAATGTAATTTCTTTCCCAACACGCAAATGAGTCTTTAAGAATGCTCGGTTAAATATTGTCACATTTATTATTTTCCCATAGCTTTCCACTTTAAAGCGCAACGAATTAAAATTTTTGCGAATGTATGATACTTTTCCTGAATCTGTAACGGTTGCATTGATAGTAAGAGTTACTTTTTCGTCAGAGTCTTCTAAAGTATCGGGCTGTAAAATCTGATATTTATAAGGATAATAAGAGACTAATTCTTCCAGATTATAGATATTTGATTGATAGAAATGTTCAATTGTCTTTTCTCCTACTCCTTTTAATTGTTGTAAATCCATTTCATTCCTCCAACTTTATTATACTAAATATTTCCTTAAAAAGAAAAAAATCTACCAGTATTTTGATAGATTTTTGATTGCTCACTTAGAAGAGCCCCCTGAAGGCTCTTCCTTAAAAGAATAAAAAGGGGTTGACTAGTGTGATACTAGCACCAATTCGCCTTCTCAAGTGAATTGGTGATTATATACTAATCGAAAGTGTGCAGTTTGTCAATCTTTTTTTTGCAATTTTTGTTACAATCTGATTAAGTAGATGTATATATCACTATATACATCTACTTAATCAATTTTTTTTAGAAATTTTTGAGCCTGGCTTTCTTGATGAAAAAACGGCTCTATTTTTGGAGCCGTTTGGGAATTTTAATAGGTATAGCTATCATCTGTTTCGTCAGATTGTCCTATTACAAAGTATTCTAAAAATGTCTCAAATGGAGTTCCTTCTATTTTGGTAAATAGATTGGCAAGGATTGTGTTACTTTGTTCTTCTGTCAAATTATTGATATCTACTGTAGTACCAATTTCTTCTTTTTCAACGTTTGCATTGTAATCTGATGCGCAATCTATTTTTAACTCAAAAGAAATATCATCGTAGTTAATAAGAGCATTTATTGTATAATTGCTAGAGTTTTCACTAGAGCCATTATTATGAATTGTTATTGTACCTGTATAACCTTCCATATCAAAATCTATTGTTAGCACATTATTTATTTCTGAAACAGTGAACGAATTGTTATTCATTGTAATAATATACTGCTCGTTTTCTTTTTTTACCTCAAAAGTTGTTTCTCCATCATCCATGGTTACTGACACAATCTCATTTTGAAGTCCACTTGTATAAATATTTATTTCTAATTCTCCAGTATATTCATTATTTTCTTTTGCTTCTTTTATCGCATCTAAAATTGCAGTGGTATCACTGTCTGTTAGTTTTGCTAAAGATACTACGTAATCATTATGGCTTGTCATGTAATTATAAAAACTTTCTAACATTTGCTCATAGGTTTCTTTGTCAACAACATAACTAATTTCAGTTACTTTTTCATCACTACCTGCGAGAGTAATTCCTTTTTGAGATGTGATTTTCTCCTTATTAATACTTGCAATCAACATTTCTTTTGTACCACGAATTACTGTTATGCAGTCCTCTTTTGTATAACTTGGACTTGTAATGCTTATCGAAGAATCCCAATCATATGCTCCCATATCTAATGTATCCGGAAATAATTCTGGAAACTGTACATAAGCTTTGCCGTCTTGTATTATTGAATTTGCACTTAAGAAGTTTTCTCCATTTTCTAGGAAAGCAAACGTACCCTTTAAAATTTTGTTTCTCAATGAAATTTCAAGATCCATATCGAAAGCATAATTTTTTAAGTCTTCTAATTCTCCTAAGTCCTGATTCGTATCAAAAGAAACTGTTCCTGTTACTTTCAAATCCTTTTTTTCTAAATTTATCTCATTAGGGACATATTCATTCGTTTTTTGCTCCATATAATTGAATACAGATGTAATAGAACTTTCAAATACTTCTTTTGGATCGTTTAGCAAGAACGTTTTTACTACAAATACTACTGCAACAAGAACTACTGCAATTGCAACTATGCCAATGATGATTTTTTTGTTATTTTTTTTAGGTTTCGCTTCTCCTTCCATATTATTTTGTGGCACATTTGGTGTCACATTCTGTGTTTCCAATGGTGTGCTATTTTCATTCTGTAAATTTTCATTCATAAACTCATTTACCTCCTAATTATAATATAACATAAACACTTTCTTTTGAGAACTTCTTTTCGACAAAATCCTATCTAAGTAGGATAAAATTATAATCGTAAGTCATAATGGAAGAAATGGTTTTAAATTTCTATATCTAATTCAATTGGACAATGATCACTTCCATAAATGCCATTTAAAATTTTGGCATCTTTCATATTTTTCTCAAGTTTTTTTGATACTACAAAATAGTCGATTCTCCAACCAATATTTTTTTCTCGAGCTGCGCCTAAATAACTCCACCAAGAATAAATTACTTTGTTTGGATTAAAATAGCGATAGGAATCTATATATCCTAAGTCTAGTGTTTTTGAAAATTCATTTCTTTCTTCAATTGTAAACCCGGCACTTCTTAAATTACTTTTGGGGTTAGCTATATCAATTTCTTTATGAGCCACATTTAAATCTCCACAGAAAATTACTGGTTTTTGTTTTTCTAACTTTTGTAAATATTCTCTAAAATCTTTCTCCCACTCCATGCGATATTCTAGTCTTACTAACTCTCTTTTGGAATTTGGAACATACATGGCAATTAAATAAAATTTTTCGAACTCTAACGTTATCATTCTTCCTTCATGATCGTGCTTTTCTATTCCCATACCATAAAACACATTTAATGGATGGACACGTGTATAAATTGCAACACCTGAATACCCTTTTTTCTCAGCTGGATTTAAGTAAATTTCATATCCCTCTGGTTTAAATTCTAATTCTTCCATTGTTACTTTCGTTTCTTCTAAACATACTATATCTGCATTTATGCGGGTGAAAAAGTCTGAAAATCCTTTTTTTAGACAAGCTCTTAACCCGGCAACGTTCCATGATACTAATTTCAATTTTAACACTCCTTTTTCATTAATTTAACATATTTGCCAAAAAAAAAGAAGAAGAAACTTCTTTTTTAAACACATTCTACGAATGTATCTGATAAGCAACGGATTGCACAAACGCAGCTGAGGTCTACTGTGAAGAATGAATTTGTAGCAACATATGGATTTAAACTTGTTGTATCCGGATTTTCTTCTAATACACGGCAAGTGCAGCAATTGTTGTCTACTTTTTCTACACGAAATACTGAAGAAGTAGTTCCACCTGTTACAGGATCTTTGGTTGTTGGCATGGTAAGTGCTACCCCATTTGCGCCGCATAGAAATAACTGAATTGGTCTAGTATTACAAATTAAACAATTTGGCCCGCCACCTAAAACAGGTCTATCACATGAGTCTAAGCAGTTATCTGGGCAAGCATTTTGTTGTAAAACTAAGATTACGTTTAGTATTTCAGATATGCAACTTGAAGATGTATTATTGTTATTCATACATATTCCCCTTTCCTATACTCTCACTATTAATTTATGTGAAAGTTTAAAAATAGTGCATTTTTCATATTTTTATAGTATAATTTTTATGAGGTTGATAAATATGGATCAATGGTTAATTTATTTGATTATAATTGTTGTTTTACTTTTTATTTCATTAATTGTTGTAAAATTGATGAAAAAAGATTTTAATTTAGAAGCAAATAAGCTTTTAGTTTGTCTTGGTGGAAAAGACAATATTGTGAATGCAGAATGTAATATGTCCCGTTTTAAAGTTATTTTAAAAGATGTTTCGAAAGTCGATAAAGACGGGATTACAAAAATGGGTGCCAAAGGAATTGTAGAGATTGATAATCAATTGAAAATTATTTTTGGCTCTGATGCAAAACAATTAAAGAAGTATATCGATCAATTATTATAGTATGGATTTCCATACTTTTTTTGATTCAAAAAGACAACTTTGGTTGTCTTTTAAGTTGCTGGGTAATAATAATTATAAGAATAATTGCCGTACGGAACTGGATAAGGTCTTGGTGGTGGTGGCGGTGGATACATTGGATATGGTTGTGGCGCTACATTATAGATTGGTCTTGGTCTAGTAAGTCCTACTGCAGCTCCACCTACCAATGCACCTGTTAAAAATGGAAAAACAAACCTATCACCATTATTTGGGCGTCTTCTGTTGTATGGGTACATATACATTCTCCTCTCGTTTTTAGCATATGAGAAGAAGAGTTTTTTGAATTAGATAAATGCCTAGAATTCTATTTCCTCTATACAAATATTTTATTTTTTGTATCAAAATCTACTTATTGCACTTATAGTGAGAACTGGAACTTTATTTAGCAAATTCTTTTAGGACCATTTCTTGTCTCAATTTTCTTTTTCCATGAAAAAAGCCCTAATTTTTCTTTTTCTTAGGACTTTTTTTCTTATTTGTTCTCTTGGTTTTTTGAACTTTTTTTTGGGGTTTTTCTTTCGATGATTCCACGTTGTTTTCTTTTTCGATTTTTTCAATCATTTCATCCGCTAGGGCTTTGGTTTTTTGCTTCATTTCTAATGCTGCTTTTTCAACGCTAGGTAATTCTTCTTTTTGGGATTCTTTTACTAGTTCATCACATTCTTTTTCAATCATAAGAGACTTTGCTTGAATTTCTTTTACTGCCTCATTTGCATTTAACTTGGCAAGTTCTTCTTGAATATTCGATAGTCTTTGTAAGAAATCAATTTTCGTACGTTCTATATCAATATTTTTTATGGTATCTGTTAAATCTTTAAATGATTTTCGTAAGTTTTCTCGGGTTTCTGTACCAGCTTTTGGGGCAAGTAATACACCTAACCCTACACCAATTAATGCGCCAGTTAAAAAATGACCAAATTTACTTTGATTCATTTTCTTTTCCTTTATTGGAAACTTTCTTTACTTTCTCTGTTTTTTCTTTTTTTGGCTTAAATAAATTGGTAACTACTGCCATAATACCGTCAATTACTTTGTCTGTAATTAGGACAATGCGATCTGTTGTTGAATCAATAATGTGAAAAATACCATCTAATGCTTTAATTTTTTCATTTACGTTATCTACGACTCTTTCTACTTTGTCTAGGGTAATTAAGCATTTAATCGCTAAGACAATTCCTATTAATAATACAATAATTAATAAAATGTAAATAATAATTGGTAAAAATTCTAGTAAAAAACTCATGTTATTCATCCTCCCTATCTTCATACATAGAATCTATCAAATCAAATAAATCATTTTCTAAAGTATCTTCTTCTATTTCTTTTTTGGAATCTTTTTTCTTTTCTTTATCTAACACTTCTAATTCTACAGGTTCTGTTTCTACTTGCTTTATTTCATCTTTTTCTTCTGGAACATCGATGGTTGCAAATGATGTTTCTTCTAAAAGCTCATCAATTGTCTTTTCTGGTTCGGCTTCCACTTTTGTGATTTGTTCTTCTTTTTTTGGTTCTTCTTCGATAGTATCTACATGTTTAGGCTTTTCTGATAATGTTTTTTCGATATCATCCTCTAATGTTCCAAATGCTTTCTTTCTTACATCATCGACATCTATCTTCTTTTTTTCTTCTTTTACTACTACGATATCTTCTTTTTTATAATTCTTATCTAAAACACCGTAAACTGGAGAAATGACAGGCGATGGTTGAAATTTTCTCGTGGCGATTTCTGCTGTTGTTTTGGCATCATACGCTCTTCCTTTTATTTCTGGAGTTTGTTCTTTTTTCTCTTTTTTTATTTTCGGCCGGTCATAATCAATTAAGTTAATCCCCCTGCCCTTTGGTTCTTCTGGTTCTTCTTTTTGAGTAAACACTTTCATGCTTTCAAATTCTTGGTCATCAAAAATTGGAAAGTCAAATGTTTTTTCTGCTTTAAAAAGTTCTGAATCACTGACAATCGGTGTATCATCTTTTATTTCACTTTCATAAACATTTCTTTTTCTTTCTAATGGTTTCTTTTCTACCTCTACTTTTTTGGGTTTTACTTTTGGCTTTTCTTCTTCTACTGGAATTTCTATTTCTTCCTCTTCAAATAGAACATTTTTTAATTTATTAAATAATCCCATATGATTCCCTGCTTTCTTTATCTTTGAATAAAATCCGGATCCACCGTATTATCCTCTTCTTCGTATGTACCGTACTCTTCGACGATTTCAAGGTATTCACTTTCTGTTTCAGCGCTTTCAAAAATGTTGTGTTCTACTTCATTTGTGGATAATGCATCTTCATCCATCAGTCCTTCTAGCACTGTATCTTGATATTCTATGGAAGAGAGAATACTCATAGCATATGCGATGGCATTTTCTGTTTCCTTTTTATCTACTATCACTTCTATTTTAGCATAATTATACATGATTTCA
>DVHP01000073.1 GCA_018711945.1 Candidatus Ventrenecus avicola | reverse complement strand
CTCCAACACGTTTTATTTTGCAATACTTTTCTGTACGAACTAAAGACTTTTCGTCGGAAATTTGGTACAATGAATATAATTAATAATGTTGACATTATTAATTAAGAATTCTAAAATAGAACGCAATTTATTATATTGTGCGATTTTATTTTAATTGTGGAGGAGGAGGCCCGTTTTTAAGGCCTCCTTTTTTGATATTAAAATAGAGGAGGAGTGAAAATATGGAAAATGTAAAATTAATGAACATGTGCAGAATAGTCGATTCTAGTACAAACAAAGTATTGGTACAAGAAAGAGTGAAAAGTTGGCAAGGAATAGCTTTTCCAGGAGGAAAAATTGAAATCGGCGAAAGTATCGTGACTTCAATTAGAAGAGAAGTATATGAAGAAACAGGATTAAAATTAAATACGGTTAAAATATGTGGAGTGAAAGATTGGTATGATAAAAGAGAAAAAAAGAGAGAGCTAGTTATTTTATTTACATCAGATGATTATAGTGGAGAAATTATTCCAGAAACTTCTGAAGGTAAAGTTTATTGGATGAGCGAGGCCGAATTAAAAACGGCTAAACTCGCCGATGACTTCGATAAATTATTAGAAGTTTTTAAAAATGAAGAAATTAATGAAATGGTATACGAAGATAATGAGAGTAAAGATGAAAAAATAAGATGGGATTTAAAATTATATTAAAAATAGATTAGGGGGAATTTATGAGAATAGCAATTGAAGGAATGGACGGAAGTGGAAAAACAACAATTTCAAAAATCTTGACTGAAAGGTTAGGATATAAATATGTTGATAAGCCATTTAAGTTTTTGTTTGAAAGTCTAAATATAAATGAATTTCAATTAAAAGATTTAGAATGGAAACTTTACAAAACGAAAGATGAGGCGCTTTTGACATTGTTTTATGGTTTGGGTTTATTGTATGGAACAAGGTGTAATCCTGACAAAGATGTTATTTATGATAGACATTTTGTTTCAAATTATTATTGGCACGGAGATGAAGAGACAATGCCACTACACAGAGAACTAATAAGATTATGTGGCAAGCCAGACTTGACTGTTTTGCTAAAAGCAAGTGTATTTACAAGAATGAATAGAATTTATGCTCGTAATCACCAAGATAAAGATTTATCTAACTGCGCAATGTATGATGATGATTATGATAAAATGGAGAATTTTTTACAAAATTTTGATTTTAATTATATAGTAATCGATACAGAATATTTGTCTCCAGAAGAAGTGGCTGACATTGTAATGCAAAATATAGAATTAATGAACTCCAAAAAACTATTGAAAGAAAGGAAGTAGAAAGATGAAAGGACAATTGTCGCTTTTTGAAGGTGAACCAAAATGTGTTCTAATGAGCTTAAGAGAAGAATACTATAATGCTATGCTAGATGGTAGAAAACATTATGAATATAGAACAGTGTATTTAAAAGAATCAAGTGATGCATATATTTATATTTCAAAAACTAAAAAGAGCATAGTAGCTAAGATTAGATTCGGGGAGCCGATAATCGGTGATGCACAAACGATAGCAGCAATAGCTGAGCAAGAAGAACCGGGAAGTTATAATGGAATGGTGGAATATCTATATAATAATATTGGATATGCAATTCCAATAGAAGAAATAAATCCAATAGAGGAAGTACCGTTAAGTGAATTACAAAAAAATTTCCCAAATTTTGTAGTTCCACAGTCTTATTACATTTTAGATAAAAAACCAGAACTATTATCGTTTTTAGAATCAAGAGAAAGAATTGAATCATGTGTGAAAAAGAGATAGTATTAGAACATTTTAACGGTATATCAACAACATATGATGAAAATAACCAAAAATTATATTGGAAATTAGCTGATGATTTATTGTGGGAAATTATAAAAGAATATATTCCAATAGATAGGCAGGTTACATTATTAGAATTAGGTGCTGGTACAGGAGAATGGGCATACAAAATTTTAAAGGAATATGATGATATAAGCTACGTATTAGTCGATTTTTCCGATAATATGTTAAATCAAGCAAAAGAAAAACTTAAAGAATTTAAGAATCGCGTTAAAGTTATTAATTTAGATATTAACGACTTAAAATTAACTGAACAGTTTGATATCATTTTAAGTATATATGTATTACCATTTTTTAAGAATGCTAATAAATTACTTGAAATTGTATCTTTACATTTGAAAAGTGGTGGTATATCAATTTCTGCAGGTGAAATTTTCTATAATGGCTTAGCCCTAAATATATTAAAAGGGAATACTAACGATGTGAAAAATGTAATAGAAAAGAACACTGGATCACTATCGCAATATGTTCCTAAGTTGCATTTCAATAAAATGGATGAATTAGTAGAAATTCATAGGAAATATGACATTACACCAATTTTTAAATGTAGATATCCTGTTGTTTCATTAATTGGTGTAGAAGAAGAACTAACATCAGATAAAAATACAATAAGTAAAATTCTAACAGACGATTATAATTATATATTTAATATTGAAATGCAATATATACGAGATGAAAGTTTGTATAATCTAGGAAAATATATTTGCATAGTAGGAGAGAAAGTATGAAAAAAGTAGCAATATTAAAAGAAACAATTAATGGAGAAAATAGAGTTATTCTATTACCAAATGATATTGATGAATTAACAAAGGAATATGAAGTATATATAGAAACTGGAGCTGGCAAAGCACTAGGATTCTCAGATAGTGATTACAAAAAGCATGGGGCAATAATTAAAGACAAAGAATATTGTTGGAACAACAGTGATTTTATTTTAAAATATAAGGGACCAACGAAAGATGAATATAAATATTTGAATGAAAATACCAAAATGGCTGCAATATTTCATGCTGAAGGAAATTATGAACTATTAAAAGAATTACAGAAAAAGAAAGTAACAGCATATACATACGAATTTATAGAAACAGATGATGGGTATTTTCCAATGGCATATCCCGGCGGAGAAATTGCAGGAAAAATGGCTGTAATGTATGCCAATTTTTATCAACAAAAGCAATATGGTGGAGCTGGCAAAGCCTTATTTCAGATTCGTGGCTCATCAAAATCAAAAATTGCAGTAATTGGCTATGGAAATGTCGGTGGAGCAGCTATAAAGCTTGCTTCGGAACTGGGCAATGAAGTATATGTTTTTGGAAGTAACATTAATAAGTTAAAGAAGAATAGTGTTTATATGGATGAAAGCATTCATTGTATAAAGTCAACCGAAGAAAACTTGAGAAAAATTTTGCCAGAAATGGATGCTATCATTGGAGCAATTCTTATCTCAACATACGATACTGAACCAATTATAACAAAAAAGATATTTAATTCTTTAAAGCCTGGTACAGTGATAATTGATGTTACTTGCGGATACGGTAGTGGTTACATTCCTAGTATAGATAAATATACTACATTAAATAATCCGGTTTATATAACAGATAATGGAATCGTATGTTGTAAAATTGATAATTTCCCATCGGCATATCCTAAATCAACAACAGAAGCATACTCATCAAATGCAAAAGAATGGATAATAAAAATATTAGATAACGAATTACAAGGGAAAGAAAGTTCTGAGGTTATAAGAGGTAAAATATTTGATAAAGGAAAAATAAGTCATCCAGTTATAAAAGAACATTGGGATTATTATGAAAAAAATAACGTATAAAGAAAGAGCCATGTTTTATACACAAGAGGTAAAGAAAAATCGGAAAAATATCAAATTACTAAATACAATTAAGAATAAATACAATATTAATTATGCAGTTCTTTGCCCTTGTGCTAGTGGTTTATATTTCGAAGAATTTTCAAAGCTATTCAAACAGTCATATTTTGTGGATATTGAAAAAAATATGATAAACTTTATTAATGAACAAAGCAAAGCAAAGCACGTGAAAAATGTAAAGACATATATTTGTAATATGAAAGATATCAATAAATTAAAAATTAAGTGTGACTGCATTTTTGTGTTAGACCAAGGAATGCAATATTTAGATCATTCTGAATTTAAGACTTTTTTAGATAATAGTTATTTAGTATCAGAATATATTGTTTTAGATTTATTCGATTTTAATTCAGGTAAAAAGTTAACGTATTATGATTCAGAAATTGAAGATAATAAATTCTATTTTTCTAAAAAGTTTACATTTAAAGAATTAGATGTTCAAAGATATAATAAACATATACATCATAGAAATCATATAATGTTTTGGTATCGTTACTTTGATAAAGACCGTTTGCTTTATGAAACAAATTTTAGATTATACAATTATGAATATAATTGGACAAAAAAAATCATAGAAAAAAGTAATAAATTTCCAATACAAGAAAAGATTGAACATACAGATGGAACATATATTATTGTTTTAAAACGAATTATTGATAAAACAGAAAGGAGCATATCGGAATAGATTAATAAAACTATGAGATGAATTGTGTGATTGATTATGGATTTTGAAAAAATTGACAAAGAAGAATATGAAAAACAGTTAAAATATTTTTATGACTATTATGGCGCACCATTTAGAGAAGAACAAGGTGCGGAAGAAATTTTAGAGTTAATAAATAAATATGCATGTAATGGAACATTAATAGATTTTGGTAGTGGTAGTAATATATATTTTTGGCTAATTGCATTTAGACATATTGAAAAGGTATTATGTGTAGATATTTCTAAAGAAGCCTTCTTCATTAACGAACAGATTAGAAAGAAGAAATTATACCCCAAAAGTTGTGAATATGCATTAAAAAAATATAATAAAGAATTTGATGAAGTTCTTAAAACTGAAGTAAACTATTTAATTTATGATGTTCTATATTCATCTATTAATAGTACCATTAAATATAACAATGTATCACAGTTCGGATTACTAGGATTATGTAAAAGTGAAAAGGAATATATAAGTAATTTAGAAAAACTCTATAATTTGTTAAAAAAAGGTGGGACATTATTAGGAGCTAATTGGTGCTTTTCCACATCATATAGTAAAAAGATGGGGTTTAATAATAAT
>DVHP01000072.1 GCA_018711945.1 Candidatus Ventrenecus avicola | reverse complement strand
AGATTCTCCAAATAAATTTATTAATTCTATTTAAAAAAGTAATAATAACTGGTATAATACTAAACATGACAGATACCTCGTTTCTATGATTGTTTAGGATAAAATCATTATAACGAAATCTGTCATTTTTTGATAGATAAAAAAGACAATTTCTATAAAAAATTCCCATAAAAAAGAGGGGGAAAAGATAAATATAGAAAAAAGTCTTATAAATAAAGCAAAAAACAAGTGGTAGTGTCTAAAACATTGCACACTACCACAAAAACAAAGAGGGAGAGCGGTGGCTTCAGAGCTTATGGAATTATCGTTTAAAGAAGATAGTAAAGACGTAATGTGAAATAGCCTTTTTTGAATATATAGTGATGTTTTGCAAGGCTTACTCTTTACTTTTGGATACTATCGGTTTAATCGCAAATATTTTCAAAAAATTTCTAAAAATAGTTAGCAATTGGTATTGACAAGTGCTAAATTGCATATTATAATACTGGTAGCATTTGGAATTTAAGAGTGCTAAAGGTGGTGCATCATGAACGAGAGGCAAAAGAAAATCTTAAAAGAGATTGTAGAATCTTACATTAAGACAGCCAAACCAGTAGGTAGTAAGTCCTTATGTAAGAAATTAAAATGTTCTTCTGCGACAATCCGTAACGAGATGGCTCATTTGGAAGAGATAGGACTTTTGGAAAAAAACCATATTTCTTCAGGACGTATTCCATCAGAAGAAGGTTACAAATATTATGTGACGAATCTGATGAAACCAAAAGAGTTATCGGAACGCGATGCGATGAAGTTACAAACCATATTTCGAAACCACGAACTTGCATTGTCTGATGCGATTACCTCTTGTGTCGAAATTATCAGCGATATGACAAATTATACGAGCATTGTTCTTGGAAAAAATAGTGAAGATAATGCACTACAACAAGTAAGTGTCATTCCTCTGCAACACCAACACATTGTCGCGTTAGTCTGTACGGATCAAGGAATTGTCCAGAATAAACAATTTACCTTGCCAGCAAATATCTCGGTTCAAGAAGTAGTAAAAACATGCGAGATTATCAATAAGATGTTAGTTGGTACTCCAATTGATGAAGTATCTGAGCGACTAGAATATGAAATCAAGCCAATCATTGCTGAAAAAATCGAAGCATACGAAACCGTATATTCCATATTTTCTAAAACTTTTTCGGATTTTGCAAGTAAAGCTTCAGAAACGGTTCATGTCAGTGGCAAAAAATATTTGCTGCAAGAACCAGAATACAGCAATGTGGAAGAAATCAGAAAAATTCTAGATAAATTTGACGATCCAAACTTAATTGAGAAAATCGAAGCAACAGACAGTGATAAAGGTGTTAGCATTTATATTGGAAAAGACAGCGAATTTGATCCAAATGTGACTGTGATTAAAACAACATATAAAACGAATGGCTCAGAAGGCGTCATCGCCATAATCGGTCCAAAAAGAATGGAATATGACCGAGTTGTAGGACTTCTTTCATTTATTAATAAGGAGTTAAATAAGGAGGACAGTGATGAATAAAGAAGACGTAAAAGAAGAAAAAAAAGAGGAAGAAATTAAAGAAAAAATAAAAGAACCATCAAAAAAAGAAAAAAAGAAAAAAGAAAACAAAGAAATAGAAAAATTAAAAGAGGAATTAAAAGAAAAAGATGATAAAATTTTAAGATTATCAGCAGAATTTCAAAACATGCGTAGACGTACGGAAGAAGAAAGAAGCAAGCTTTTAAAATATGATGGTGAAAAATTTATTATGGAGATTTTGCCAATCTTGGATAACTTTGAACATGCTGTATTAATGGACGATACGAACTTGACCGATGAAGTAAGTAAGTTCTTAAGTGGATTCAAAATGATTTATGGTAATCTAGTAGATGTTTTAAATAGAAACGAAATTAAAGAAATTGATTGTTTACATAAACCTTTTGATGAAACATCTATGCACGCAGTACTTGTAGACTCTACGGATGAATTCGATGATAACGTAGTCATTGATGTGATGCAAAAAGGCTATATGTACAAAGATAAAGTCATTCGTCCAGCAATGGTAAAAGTAAATCACAAAGACCAAAATACCGAAGAAGAAAAAGAAGAGGAAACTCATTAAAATAGAAAGAAAGGATTGATAAATATGAGTAAAATTATAGGTATAGATTTAGGTACAACAAATAGTTGTGTATCTGTATTAGAAGGAGGTACTCCTCAAGTAATTCCAAATGATGAAGGAGGAAGAACAACCCCATCTGTCGTGGCATTTAAAGGGGATGAAACAATTGTTGGTGACCGTGCAAAACGTCAAGCAGTAACAAACCCAAAGAATACTATCGCGTCTATTAAACGTTTAATGGGTAGTGGTAAGAAAGTTAGTGCGAACGGAAAAGAATGGACACCAGAAGAGATTTCTGCAAAGATCCTAAGTAAATTAAAAGCAGATGCGGAAAGTTATTTAGGAGAAAAAGTAACAGAAGCTGTTATTACTGTTCCAGCATATTTTAACGATGCTCAAAGACAAGCTACTAAGAATGCTGGTAAGATTGCTGGTTTGGATGTAAAACGTATTATTAACGAACCAACTGCTGCAGCATTAGCATATGGTCTTGATAAGCAAGAAAAGAGTCAAACGGTTTTAGTATATGACCTTGGTGGTGGAACATTCGACGTTTCTATTCTAGAATTAGGTGACGGTGTATTCGAGGTAAAATCTACTGCTGGTAATAACCGTTTAGGTGGAGATGATTTTGACCAAAGAATTATTGATTATTTAGTAGATACATTTAAGAAGGAAAACGGTATTGATTTGTCTAATGATGCAATGGCTAGTCAAAGACTTAAAGATGCTGCTGAAAAAGCAAAAAAAGATTTATCTGGTATGAGTACAACACAAATTAGTTTACCATTTATTTCTCAAAATAGTGATGGTCCATTACACTTAGAAGTGGATTTATCAAAAGCAAAATTTGAAGATTTATGTCGTGATTTATTTGATTCTACACTAGAACCAGTTAAGAAGGCATTGTCTGATGCAAAATTATCTAGTAGTGATATTGATGAAGTCATTTTAGTTGGTGGTTCAACACGTATTCCATATATTCAAGAATTAGTAAAGAAAGAACTTGGTAAGGAACCTCATAAAGGTGTTAACCCTGATGAAGTCGTAGCTATGGGAGCTGCTATTCAAGGCGGTGTGTTAACTGGTGAGATGGATGATTTAGTGCTTTTGGATGTTACACCATTATCTCTTGGTCTTGAAACTTTAGGTGGAGTTATGACTGTATTAATTCCAAGAAATACTACGATTCCAACAAGTAAGAGTCAAGTATTTAGTACCGCTGCTGATAATCAACCTGCTGTAGATATTCATGTTTTACAAGGTGAAAGAAAAATGGCCTCTGATAATAAAACTCTTGGAAACTTCCAATTAACAAATATTCCACCAGCACCAAGAGGTGTTCCACAAATCGAAGTAAAATTTGATATTGATGCGAATGGTATTGTTCATGTCACAGCGAAAGATTTAGGAACAAATAAAGAGCAATCTATTACAATTACTTCTAGTACAAATTTAAGTGATGATG
>DVHP01000071.1 GCA_018711945.1 Candidatus Ventrenecus avicola | reverse complement strand
TCCCTGATAACCGATATTATCGGGGATCCCTGATAATTTGAATTAATAGCATAGATGTTATTGGGAAGAACAAATCCTTGCCTTTTTAAATTATGATAAGAAATCCGGAGTGATTTTTCTAATGTTAAATTATTGGTGAATCGAATATTTGAAATTTTCACAGGCGTTTTATAAGCTCCCCATAAAAAGATATGTTTAAACACTTTCGTTTCCAATTCCTCCGTATAAAGAATTTTCTTTTTTACTCGAGCATAATAAACTCCATGTTCCATATAGACATCGATATATCCTTCTAAATGCCATTTCAATAAAAAAGCATAAAAGATGTCTTCTGCATTTTCCATGAGTCCTCCACAATAAGAAAGCCAAAAAGCATCACCTAAATTTTCAAAGGGAATTTCTCGATAATAAATAGCATTTTCTTGTAAAGGTTCTACATTTTGATATGTTCTTTTTCTTGCACTTTTTTTCTTTATGAAAAGCCAAATGACAATCGGACCAAATCCTATTAAGAAAAATAATAAAATATTAAGCAAAAAAGATAGATATATCATAATTATCCTCTTTTCTGATAAGTGGTATGTAAATAGTGATGAGCAAGTGTGCCTCCTGGTTTCGTTAAAAACTCTTGATACAACTTTTGAATATCTGGATTTTGGTAAGCAGCTTTCACTGTTGTTTCATTATCACGTTGATATAATCCTTCCATTCGTTTTTCTTTCGTTTGCTTCTCCATCTCTTCAGGATACTTTGGTTGACCACCACCACCAACACATCCTCCTTGACAATTCATAACTTCAATAAATTGATAAGAACTAGTTCCATTTTTTACTTCTTCTAAAATCGGTTTTATCGCACTAATCTTGTGAATTACTGCAACTTTTACTTCTTTGCCATTAATAGTTACTGTAGCTTCTTTTACATTGTCATAACCTCGTACATCAGAGAAATTTAAGTGAGCTTCTTGATAATCTTCTCCAGTTATAAAATAATATAAACTTCGCAAAGCTGCTTCACAAACACCACCAGTACTACCAAAAATCACACCTGCCCCACTACCTTCACCTAACAAAGAATCAAAATGACTTTCTTCAATTTCTTCAAAGGAGATTTGTTCTTCTTTTACCCAATCAGCTAGTTCTGATACAGTAATAACCGCATCAGTTCCTGGTATTTCTTCTCGTTGTAATTCAAACTTTTTAGCTGTACACGGAGTAATCGCCACCGTAAATAACTCATCTTCTAAAATATTCATTTTTTTAGAAAAATAATGTTTTACAATCTCTCCTTCCATACCTATTGGACTTTTACAAGTAGATAGATGTGGAAGTAAATCTGAATAATATGTCTCAGCATATTTTACCCAAGCCGGACAACAAGAAGTAAACATTGGTAAAACACCATTATTTTCTAGACGTTCCTTTAATTCAGTTGCTTCTTCCATAATTGTAAGATCAGCTCCAAAAGTCGTATCTAATACGTACTGAAATCCTAGTTTTCTAAGAAGTCCTATTAACTTTCCTTGAAGAAAAGTTCCTGGTGCATAGCCAAACATTTCACCAATAGAAACGCGAATAGCCGGAGAAGTATAACATACCATCACCTTACCAGAAGCCATTGCATCCTTTACTCGTTCAATATGTCTTTTTGGTTTTAATGCATTCGTGGGGCACGCCAAAATACATTGACCACATTCTAAACACTTACTGGTATCCTCTCCAAAATTAAAACCACATTTACTGATACAAGTTGCCTTACAAATACCACAGTCAATACACTTAGCATCATCTTTTTCTACGCCCTTATTATCATCACTAAATAAAACGGCTTTTTTAAAAATTCTTTTACTAGACTTTATTTCTTGTAATGTATCAATTTGTTCAAATAACTTTTTAGGTGCATGACACATTGGGCAATCATAATCCTCTAATTCTGAAAACTTCTTGCCCATCTCCTCTTCATCATAAATATAATCACACATTTTACAACGATATTTCATAAGTAACACATCCTTACTCTCCCATTATATAAGAAAAAACACAAAAAAGCTATGAGAAAGATAAAAACTAGACAAAAGAAAAAGAGCAAAAAGTTCAACTTATAAACTTAAAGTAAATGGTTTATCGTGACTTCCATCTCCATCTGTGATTTTTGCATTAGAGGATAGATATAAAGCAGAAAAAACAACATAGCTCTCATTAGTTGTATAACTACGATACACCGACCCAGAGCTATTCACTCGAATAACATTGGATGAATCACCAGAAAAAGGAGTTAATGCCCATTGATCGTCAGGTCCACTCTGATATAGCCAATCATTACTATAACAATCATTTAGATTATTCCAACTCCATAATTCTGTCGTTAAACACATATCTCTATTCGTAGTACTTCCTCCACTAGTTGCATATCCATAATCACTTGGATACATTAAGCCTATTTGACTTGTCCATGCTGGTAGTCTTCCACTATAGACTTCTGTTCCTCTTTCATAACCATACCATTGACTAGTAAGCCCATCACTACTACTTGTATAATTTTCTGTTCCACCTAAATTCCATACGGCATTTCCTATTATTGTTTTGGCTTCTTCTGTTAAACCATTATTACTAAAATCACAGGAAGTCGTAGTTCCATTTTGGCCATACGGACATTCTCCACTGGTTCGATTATAATAAGCTCCAGAATTTAAGCCCATTTGTAAAGCAGATGTAGTCCAATCATTCTCGCCATATTCTCCTTTATTATCCCAACTATAGTTTCCAATGGATTCATCTCTAATGATCTTGAGTCTTGTCTCTTTTTTTCCCGTTCCATCATCAATGTTATTCATCACTCCTATAATACGCCATAACTCATTATTGAATGATACATAATTATTTGGATCAGCTCCGATATACCTTAAATTATTATCAGAAGTTTCATCATAAACTAATTCACTAGAACTATCCGCAAGCGAAATAATATAATCGGTTGCTATTGGATAATCTACTTTAAAATACATTGTACATTTTGTTCTACTCATGTTTCCTGCGGAATAATTGGATAAATCAACTAAAGCACTCCAAGATTCATTATCCCAAGTGATTTTTGCTCCATTTGTACAACTACTTTGTGCCTCGTCTAATGTATATCCACTATCTTTAGATGGAATGGTATTTGTAATTTCTCCATCAATATAAACTGCAAAGTACAAGTCTCCTGGATCTTGATATTTCCCATTAATCACATTAAACTGTTTGTCCTCAGTGAATATAGCAAATGATGTATACAAAAATGCTCCGGCTAATAAAAAAACACAACATACTGTAAAGAGAATTATAAATTTTCTTTTGTTATTTTTTTCTTTAAACCTTTCCAATTTCATACGACTCACCTATTTTCTATTCAAAATTTTACAACAACCCCCCGTCTGTCAATGTTAAAAAAAATTACAAGTTTTTGACACTTGTAACTTTATTTATTACATCTTATACACCCTATTCTTCTTTCTTGTAAAATAGTAAATCACTCCAGCTCCCCCGGAACCACCAAGTAAGAATAGAATTGGTATCATTGCTCCCGTTTGAGGATTATCTACAACTCCACATGCTTCTTTGTATGTTTCTTCATCTACCACGTTTCCATTATTATCATAGAAGGTATTTCCTATCTGAGTACATTGATGAATCACCGGACATTCTTTTTGGAATGTTTCTTCATCTACAATACTTCCGTCATTTCCATAATAGGTTCCATCTGAAAGTTTCTCACAAGTATGGGTTTGACATTGTTTTGTATAAGTTAAGAAATCTACTAGATTTCCTTCAGAGTCAGAGTACGTTCCATCCCCATAATCTCTACAGGTTGGTTTCTCACATAATTTTGTATATTCTATATCTGTTACAATATCACCATCTGGTCCATATTTTGTTCCATCACTTAATACTTCACATGTATGTGGTAAACATTGTTTCTGATAAGTTAAATAGTCTACTAATGATCCATTTAATCCAGAATATGTGCCATCGCCATAATCCATACAACTTGGTTCTTCACAATATTTCGTGTATTCGATATCACTTACAATGGTTCCATCTGGACCATATTTCGTTCCATCTGATAAAATTTCACAATAATGAAGTTCACATAACTTTTCATATTCCATTTCTGTAATAATTTCTCCATCTGGTCCATAGAAAACTCCATCTACATGATCACAATAATATTTTTTCGTACATTGTTCATTATAGGTACTTTCATCAACAACGGTTCCTTCACTTCCATAGTATGTTCCATCGTCTAATATTTCACAGATATGCTTCTCACATTGTTTCGTATAAGTAAGATAATCCACAAGATTTCCATCTTTATCAGAATAAGTACCGTCTCCATAATCATAGCAAATTGGTTTTTCACATTGTTTTTTATAGGTTGTTTCATCAGTCACATTTCCATTTACATCATAATAGTTTTCTCCGTCATACTCGCATGAGAAACAATCACTTCGATATTCGCTTTCTGATACACTTTCTCCTTGATTATTGAAGAAGTAACCATTTTCTTCTTTACAAACTGGTCTTTCACTACAAGAATCTAAATATTCAATATAACTTACCTCATATCCAGCTTTATTATAATATGTGTTACCATCTACCTTACAACTAAAGCAACTACTACGGTATTCCCCTTCACTGACAGAATTTCCGTTCTTATCAAAATAATAGCCATTTTTCTCTTCACAATAATATTTTTCATTCGTACAAGATGCCAAATATTCAGGATAAGTCACTTCGACACCATCTTGATTATAATATTTTCCATTTTCAATCTTACATGAAAAACAATCTTTTTGATACTCTGTTTGACTTACTTCATTTCCTTCATCGTCATAATACTTATCGTCTACAATCTCGCAGAAATGCATACATTGGTCTTGGTAACTCTCATAGTCTGTAACATATCCATCTAAATCATAATAAGTGTCGCCATCTCTTTTACAACTAAAGCAATCCAAACGGTATTCCTGTTCTGTAACATCTTCTCCTGAAGAATTAAAGAAATATCCATTTTCTTCTTTACAAGTTGGTCTTTCACTGCAAGAGTCTAAATATTCAGGATAAGTAACTTCATATCCATCACTATTGTAATAAGTATCTCCATCAATCGTACATCCAAAGCAACTTTTACGATATTCAGCTTCCGTAACATTCGCACCATTCTTATCATAATAATGATCATGGAAAACACTACAAGTTCGATCAATACGGTTCCAATCAAATTCCATGGTGGCGCCACACTCACTTGCTGCATCAATTTTTTCTAATACTACTATAGCGATATCATTAGAACCAGATAACGTTGTTAGTGATGTTTGCAAATCGAATCCAGTATCAGTTAAATTTTCTAAATACCAATTATCAAGTGGTGTCACTTCTCTTAATATTAAATTATTTAATGATAAAGTAAACATAAATTCATTAAAAGTAATTGGATCTCCTGTAATATCTAACTTTAACGTACATGTTTGAGTTGTCTTACCATCAGCCCCTTCAACAAGTCCACCGCACTGGGTATAAGCTCTAGCACTTGATTCAGCATCGGCACTAAAAACAATCATAAAAATACTGGCGACAATTGCACAACATAAAAGTCCAACAGCAACAATTTTCTTTTTCATTACTCATCACCATTTCTAAACATAGCATAACACAAAATCTACTAGAATACCATATATTTTTCGTGTTTCTTGCCACTACTATTTGTTAATTTACACAACTATTTCTTTTTTTTTCTTTTTTGTCGAAATTTAAAGATTCGTTGCCCAAACACATAGAGCAAAATAAGAATAAAAGTAGTCATAGAAATACAAAAACAAATCTTATATGCAAGACTTCCTTCAAAATCCATAGTATAAGTCCCACTAGGCAAATTTGCCTCTACAAAACCGTTTCCATTTTCAAAAACAGGATATTCCTTACCATCTTGGTCTTTTAAAACATAGCCAAAATAAAAGATTCTAGGCAATTCCACAGAAGAAACATCTTCCGTATCCAGTTGAAACTTCAAATAAGGAACTTTATTCTCTATGATAATTGCACTTCCATTTCCTTCCATAAAGTGAATTGAGTTATCTCTCATATCAAAATAATCTTTATTTGTCTCAACATTCACTGGTAAATACTCTCTTTGCCATCCCATTCCATAAACATATTCAATATTGCCTAAATCAACTGGTGTCGCACTAGCAAAATGAATAGAAGCAAAACCAGACACAACAAGTCCTATAACAATCAAACTATATAATACTTTTGATTTTACATTTTTAATAGCCAAAGGAGCTAAAAATGAAACTGCTAAAATAACAAAAGCAACGAGTCGCCATCCGAACTGAATCATAAAAAACGTATAAGGCATAATAATCCAAGGAAAATAAACTGTAGAAAGCCATAAACTAAGAAGTCCAAAAATCAAAACTAATTTATATTTTTCTTGTTTCAATGTCTTTCTTTGATATTTTGCCAAAGCCACTAATAAAATAATCGTCACAATACTAAAATAGAAATAAATATCATCTTTTGCAAAAGGAACAAAATACTCAAATCCCCATAAAGCAGTGTGTTGAATTCCCCAAGACATAACCCACTTTTCATAAACACGATAATTACCTAAAAATTTATGTTCCAGCAATGGTTCAAAGAAAAACAAAGTAAGTAGTAAAACTAATACACACGCTTTTAAAAACGGCACTAAAAATTCTTTTTTTAATATCTTCTTATAAAAAAACAACATACTGATTCCTAAGAAAATTGTAAAATAAATCATCAAAGTAAAATGACTTAAAATCCCTCCAACATACCCAATAATAAATAAGGGATAAAACAATTTTTTATTTCCTTCTAACAATTCTTTAATAGAAGTAAGAATGAGTGGTAAAAACAAAAATATCATACTTTCTGCTTGTGCATCTCTCACATAAACCTCATTCAAATGATAAGCACTCGTCATATAAATTAAAGAAGCAATAAAACTCAATTTAGAATCTTTAAAAAAACGATTCGAACAATAAAACATAATAATTCCCGAAAAGAAAAAAACCAAGAAATGAACTAATTTTATCGTTCCTAACAAATCAATAGAAAAAAACTCTAAAAAATAAGCAAGATAAGCCGTAATAGTATGAGCAAGTGGTGGATAAAAAAGCCTTGTCCCATACCCAAAATTATTTGCAATAAAAGAAAGAATTCTTTCAAAAAGTCCATCCCAAAAATTTTGTTTAATCACCGTAATCATACTGCTAAGATTTGCCACATGAAAAACTGTATCTCCATTTTTATAATATGGACTCATAAACATTGGCAAAAAAAGTATAACAGAAATTACAAATAGTCCTAAAATATACTTTTTATTTCCTTTTTTGAACCATTCCATGAACATGCCTTCTTTCTATGAATTAGTATAACATTCAAATAGAACTCCGACCAGAAAAAGGAAAAAAATTTTACAAAAAAATGTATAAAAATTTAAAAATTACTCATACTACTAATGACAAATGATAATATTTGTCTTAAGAAACATTCGTTTCTTAAATTTTTAAAAACTTCATAATTCTAAGAATTTATAGTTCAAAGATTATGAAGTTTTTTCATGCCATTTTAATTTTATGAATTACTTTCTGTTGGAGTAAGGATGAGACGGAAAGTTAACATATAAATGTACATTTTTTTAAGTTTTTCATTGCTTTATCCTACTTTCTTTCTACCTATAGTTTACTATATTTCTTATCAGTTTTCAATTTTTTTGTAACAATTTTGTTTCATTTAAATATAGATTTGCAAATTAAAATAAAATGAAATCAGCACATT
>DVHP01000005.1 GCA_018711945.1 Candidatus Ventrenecus avicola | reverse complement strand
GAAGACAGGATTTGAACCTGCAACCCCTTGGTCCCAAACCAAGTGCACTACCAAATTGTGCTACTTCTCGATCTCTTATGAGTATTATACTCCAAAAAAATGAAAATGTGAATCATAAAAATGGTGCACCCAAAGGGAGTCGAACCCCTAACCTTTAGATCCGTAGTCTAACGCTCTATCCAATTGCGCTATGGGTGCATTTCTTTGTTGCATTATGATTATATAATAAGAAAAAGGAAAATGCAAGCATAAATTTCATATAGAAATTACATTGAAAGCTATTTTTGTTTTGTATTTTTACTAGTTTTATTGTATACTAATTTTAGAATTGAGGGTTGCTAGTATGACAAAAGTGTTAAGTGAATTAGAATTAAAAGCAATAGATGGCTATTTTAGAGCAGTAAATTATGTATCTGCAGCATCATTATATTTAAAAGATAATGCGTTGTTAAAGAGGCCTTTAACATTTGAAGACATCAAATCAAAACTAATTGGCCACTGGGGAAGTGCTCCAGGACAAAACTTTGTGTATACACATTGTGATCGGATCATCAAAAAATATAACCTAAATATGATGTGGATTAGTGGACCAGGTCATTCAGGACAAGCAACAATGGCAAATACTTATTTTGAAGGAAGCTATGGCTATCGATATCCTGAATTTACCCAAGATGAAAAGGGACTTGTTAAATTTATGAAACATTTTAGTTTTCCAGGAGGAACCTCAAGTCATGTTGCTCCAGAAGTTCCAGGAAGCATCAATGAAGGTGGTGAACTAGGCTATAGTCTTGCCCATGCTTTTGGTGCAGTCTTAGATAATCCTAACCTTTTTGTAACAGTAATAATTGGTGATGGGGAAGCCGAAACAGGTCCACTTGCAACAAGTTGGCATGGCAACAAATTTTTAAATCCAAAAACCGATGGAGCAGTGATTCCTGTTCTTCACTTAAATGGCTACAAAATCGCGAATCCTACCGTTCTTTCAAGAATTAGTCATGAAGAACTCGAAGCTTTACTAAAAGGTTACGGTTGGACTCCTTATTTTGTAGAAGGATCTGACCCATTAAAACTGCATGAATTAATGGCAAAAACAATGGATGAAGTAGTGGAAAGAATTTTAGAAATACAAAAGTTGGCTCGCGAAGAAAACGTGACCGAGCGCCCGTTATGGCCAATGATCGTTCTTAGAACCCCAAAAGGATGGACGGGACCGAAAAAAATTGATGGCAAACAAATAGAAGGATCCTTCCGTGCTCATCAAGTGCCAATTGAAGTGACCAAAGAGCATCCAGAAAGCCTAAAGCATTTAGAAAATTGGCTAAAAAGCTATCACCCAGAGGAATTATTTGATAAAAATGGAACACTCAAAGAAGAATATCGCATGTTTATTCCGGAATTAAATCATGCAATGGGACAAAATCCAAATGCCAATGGTGGAGAATTATTACAAAATTTAAAAATGCCAGATTTCAAAAAATACGCTGTAAAAGTTCCATATCCTGGCAGTGTAGAAAAAGAAGATATGCGAGTGTTAGGAACATTCCTAAGAGACGTCGTAAAAGAAAATGAAGAGACAAGAAATTTCCGGATTTTCGGACCAGATGAAGCATTATCTAATCGATTAAATAATGTTTTCGAGGTAACGCGTAGGCAATGGGATAATAAAATACTAAAGACCGATGAATTTTTGTCTTTCGATGGCCGGATTATGGACTCATTTTTATCAGAACACATGTGTGAAGGCTGGATAGAAGGATATTTGCTTACAGGTCGTCATGGTTTATTTCATAGTTATGAATCCTTTATTCGAATTGTTGATTCTATGATTAGTCAACATGCGAAATGGATGAAAGTGGCAAGTGAAATTTCATGGCGTAAGCCAATTTCTTCCTTGAATTTATTAGTAACCAGTCACTGTTGGCAACAAGATCATAACGGATTTACACATCAAGATCCAGGAATTATTAACCATGTAATTAATAAAAAAACAAGTATGTCTAGAGTTTATTTACCATGTGACTCCAATACATTACTCTCTGTCATGAATCATGTATTACAAACAAAAAATTACGTTAATGTCATTGTAGCAAGTAAACACCCAAGACCACAATGGCTTTCCATGAGCCAAGCGATTCGTCATTGTGAGAAGGGCTTAGGCATTTGGGCTTTTGCGAGTAACGACATTGATAATAAGCCAGATTTAGTGATGGCCTGTGCTGGGGATACTCCAACCCTTGAAGTGATGGCTGCTACGAGTATATTAAGAAAATATTTACCAAATTTAAAAGTGCGAGTAGTTAACATTGTCGACTTAATGAAACTAGAAGCAAATCATCCTCATGGTTTAAGCGATACAGAATACAACTACATCTTTACCAAAAACAAACCTATCGTCTTTGCGTTTCATGGATATCCAAATGTCATTCATGAACTCACATATAAAAGAGTAAATCAAAATATGCATGTCCGTGGTTACATCGAAGAAGGCACGATTACAACACCGTTTGATATGCGTGTTCAAAATAAAATAGATCGTTTCCATTTAATTTTATTAGCAATAGAATATTTACCACAATTTGACACCGAAGATTTACGACTATATTGTGAATCGATGCTAGAACGACACAAAGCCTATATCAGAGAATATGGCATTGATATGGAAGAAATAACCAACTGGAAGTGGGATTTATAATTCTACTTCTTTTTCATGATTGAATTACGAACAAGTATATGTTAATATGATGACAAGGAGTGAAAAATGAAAGCAGAATTACTTAAAAAGAATATGCAAAGACATAATATTGGTCTTAGCAAATATGCCACAAAAGATGAGGAAGCAATAAGATTAAAAGAAGAAAAAGAAGATTTACGAAGTCCCTTTTTTCATGACATTGATCGTATCATTTATTCTTATGCTTATGTAAGATATGCTGATAAAACTCAAGTGTTTCCAAAAAAATATAACGATCATATTACTAAAAGAATGCTTCATGTACAATATGTAAGTAAAATAGCGAGAACTATTGGTAGAGCATTAGGATTAAATGAAGATTTAATAGAGGCTGCGAGCCTTGGCCACGATCTTGGGCATGTTCCATATGGGCATTTTGGAGAAAGCGTATTAAACGAAATCAGTTTGAAGTATCATCAAGGATATTTTAATCACAATGTAGAATCCGTAAGACTTTTAATGGAGATTGATAATGCCGGTTTGGGAAGAAATCTAACCCTTCAAGTTTTAGATGCAATTATGTGTCACAATGGCGAATTTGTAATGGGTTGCTACTATCCAAAAAAGAAGACTCAAGAAGAATTTCTTGAGGAATATAAAAATACCTACCAAGACAAAAATGCAGTAAAAAACCTTGTTCCAATGACATTAGAAGGATGTGTCGTACGCGTAAGTGATATCATCGCATATCTTGGCCGTGATATCGATGACGCATGCATGTTAAACATGATAGAAAAAGAAGAGATTCCAGAACACATTCGCAAAACGTTAGGCACAAAAAATAGAGAGATTGTAAATACGATTATTACGGATATTATAAAAAATAGCTTAGAGAAACCATACATTAAACTAAGCGAAGAAGTATTTAAGGCAATTGTAGATTTAAAAAAATTTAATAATGAACATATTTACATGTTATCCATGACCGATGAGGAACGTGCTTATACCAAAGAAAAATTTTATAAAGTATTTGAGTACTTTCTAAAAGATGTAAAAAGAGAAAATAAAGAATCAAGAATTTACCAAAATTTCTTGAATTTTAAAAAAGAAATTTATTTTCAGAATACTACGGAAGAAAGAAGAGTAATAGACTTTATTGCAGGTATGACAGACGATTACTTTGAAGAGTGCTTTGAATTACTAAAAATGATTAATTAGTCCATAATAAAAAAAGAGGGTGAAAAAATGAAGTACAAAAAATATGATTTAGAAAGTATCCAAATATATACGGTAAAAACGGATAAATTTAAAAACTGTTATTTAGAAATTAATTTCCGTGACGACATTCGCCTTGTGAATGCCTGCCAAAGAAATTTTTTGAACTCGGTAATGCTTTATAATTCTTTAAAGTATCCAACGAAAAGAGATATGGTTATCGCTTCAGAAGAATTATACAACATTGGTTTTTCTGGTGGTACAAGCCGCTGCGGATATAATATTATAACAACATTTACTCTAGATATGTTAGATCCAAAATTTATTACGGAAAAAGATTATCTAGAAAAGTCTCTCTCATTTTTCTTTGATATGATTATGCATCCAAATGTAATAGATAACACGTGGCAAGAAGAAGCATATGAAGTAGTAAAAAATCGTCTCCATATTAATATAGAATCCTATAAAGAAAGACCAGAAGCATATACAAATATTACAGCTTTAAGAAATCTGTTTCCAGATTCGTATACGGGAAAAAGAATCGTTGGAACTCACGAAGAAATAGAAAACGTAACAAGAGAAACCCTTTATGAAGAATACCTAAATATGCTACGTAATTCCATATGTGAGATTGTCGTAGTAGGAAACTTAGATATGGATGCATTAGTAAAGATGATTAAGAAATACTTCCATAAACCAGCAATTGTAAAAAAAGAAATTCCTGCAACCATTCAAAATCCGATTCAAGCCTATCATCAAAAAACAGATGTCAGTCACTACAATCAAACAAGACTAACAATGATTTATCAAATGGATGAATTAACTGCGTTTGAACGCGATTTCGTAGTGCCAATCTTTGATCGACTTTTCGGATATGGAGCCTTAACAGATAAATTAGGAAAGTATTTGAGGATGGAAAACTCATTATGTTATAGTTATGGATGCAGTTTTTCTACAAAAGATTCCTATTGTATCATTTCTACAGGCTTAAAAAAAGAAAATGTAGAGTTAGCCATGAAATGGATAAAAAAAGCATTTCAAGAAATGTTAGAAGGAGATATTCTAGAAGAAGAAATAGAAACAGTAAAGCAAAAGCAACTTTCTGATATAAAATTACAGCAAGATATTATATATATGATTTCAGATAAATATTATTACCATGAGGTTTTTGCCAGAGCATCATTTGAAGAATATGAAGAAGAAATTCCAAAAGTAACAAAAAAGGATTTAATAAACTTAGCCAAAAAAATGCATTTAGTTTATACGTATGTATTGGAAGAGGGGAAGTAAATGGAAGAAATTGTATTAAAAGGATTAGAAGAAACAATTTATCATGATAAATGTGAGAATGGATTAGAAATTTATATTTGGGTAAATAAGAAAGTAAATACAGTAAAAGGCTCAATTACATATAAAATTGGTAGTGAAGATGTAGAGTTTAAGACTGGGAAAACAGCCCATACAGTTCCGTTTGGAACAGCCCACTTTTTAGAACATATTCTTTGTAAAAATAGTGACGGAACTTCTTTGTTACAAAATTTTCAAGCATTAGGATATTATGCCAATGCTGCTACTTACGCATATAAAACCGTATATGAATTTTTAGGTTCAGAAAATTTAGAAAAAGCAATGAACTTGTTATTAGACGCCACTCAAGAAAAAGAATTCGTAGAAGATACTTTTCAAAGCGAAAAAGGACCTATTTTAGAAGAAGCGAGACGAAACTTAGATAATGCAAGTCGAGATATTATGATAGAATTAAATAAAATGACTTTTAAAGAATATCCAAACCGTATGCCAGGAGTAGGTACCATAGAGGATATAAAAAATATTAGTTTAGAAGATTTAAAATTACTATATCAAATGTTTTATCATCCGAAAAATAGTTTTGTAGTAGTGACCGGTAATGTAAATCCTAGAGAAGTGATTCGTTGGATAAAAGAAAACCAAGACAAGAAAAAATTCCCGAAATACCAAAACCCTGTTTTAAAAAAATATCGTGAACCTAGAAAAGTAGTAGAAACTTATAAAGAAATTGAAACGACTCTAGAAATGCCAAAAGTATTTTTAAATGTAAAAATTCCTTTAAAAAATTTACAGGAATACGACATGAATACAATTTTAGATGCCACTCAAGTAGTGCTGTCTTCAAATTTTGGAACCACATCGATCTTTAAAGAAGAATTAATGAGCAAAAATTTAGTAGCTACTCTTGGAGCGTATGCTGGGTTTGAAAGAGAATATTTACTGTTACAAGTAGTTGCCAAAACAAAATATCCGGAAGAAGTTATTCCATTAATCAAACAGAAAATATATCATCTAGAAATATTAGAAAAAGACATTGAAAGAAAGAAAAAATCTGAAATAGCCAATTTAGTATTAGGTTATGAAGATCCAGAGAGTGTAAATGATTACATTTCTTATAGTATTGCAAAATTTGGCCATATTTGGGATAACGAAAAAGAAACGGTGGAAAATTTAACGATAGAAAAAATAACAGATATCATGTCTAAAATTTCTATGAAAGAAATGGCCATTTTAGTAGCAAAGCCAAAAACACATGAAAAACAAGAATCCTCTTTAAAATAGAGGATTTCTTTTGACACATTTTTTGGGTGTTTTGCATAGATTAAATTAGAGGTGATGATATGGCAGGGTTTAAAGAAATCGTGACCAAAGCTGTGATAGGAAAAGCAAAAAAAACAAATACAATGCATTTTTCTTTTACTCCTGATGAAACAGTGAATACCGTATTAGGTTGCTGGGTCATCAATCATAATTTTTCTGGCGTCAATCAAAATGGAAAAGTAGGAGTGAATGGCTCATTTGATGTAAACGTTTGGTATGCTTACGAAAATGACACCAAAACAAAAGTAAATACAAAACGTTTCGGGTATAACGAATTATTAAATGTTCCTTTAAAAGAAGAAACCACTTTAACAAGCAATTCAGAAATCATTGTAAGAAGTTTAAAACAACCTACAGTTACAAATGTGTCTGTTATGGATGGAAATATCGTTTTAGACATTGAAAAAGAATTAGGCGTAGAAATTGTAGGAGACACAAAAATCAAAGTGCCTGTGGAAGACGATTTCGACGACTATGAAGAAATTATAGACGAAGGCGAAATAGATTCGATTGATGAAGTAAAAGAAGATTATTTAAATGATTAAAGAGTGCAACTGCACTTCTTTTTTTTGGATAATAATAACAGAAGAAAGAAGTGATTTTAAGTTCAATCGTAATAGATACAGATAAAGAAAGATAATAGAATTCCTATAAATTTGACAGAAATATGCATTCTTGATAGAATAAATACTACAAAAGAGGAACTTTATTATGAAAAAAAATCAAACAAAAAAAGCACTCTATCATACATTATTTGCCTTATCCATTGCTTTAAATATAACAGGTGTCGCTCTCGTCAAGAATAATTTAAAGAGTCAAAATTTTACTAGAATGTTCAAAACAGAAAAAGAAGAACTTGAAGATATTTATACTTTAATTGAAACATCTGAAAATTTAAATGACGAAGAAAAAGAGTTTTTATGGAATGAGAACCTTATCAATCATATTTTATCATATTACGAAGAAAGTGGTTGTCTAGAAAATACAGTTGAACGCCATCAAGATATAGATATATCAGGACTAGATGGCCTATATGAAAATGCTCCAAATACACGGGGATATTATGCTGGCGAAAATGTATTACATGTGAAAAACTATGAAGTGAAAAATACCATTACATCTACGAATGCCTTCATCGTTGCGCATGAATACATTCATTTATTACAGGTAAATAGCCTTTACTATATGATAGATGAAGCCTGTGCCGATATTATAGCAGAAGAATTTTATGGATTAGGAGATACTTCCTATATAAAAGAAAAGATGTACACAAAAATACTTATGGAAATCATTGGCTCAGAACCTATATGGCGTTATAATTTCGAATGGAAAACAACGGCTTTAGAAGATGCGATATCTCCATATTTAGAAGAAAAAGATTATAAAGAATTATTCAAAATTTTGAGTTCAAATAGCGAAGAATTTTTAACTCATGAAGAACGCTTAAAATCTTTATTAAAGACTTTATATGAAAATAAATATGACATTCCAATAGAAAGTGATATAGAAATTAACCAAATTTTAAAAAATCAAAACTCCTCAAGATTTTATTTTAATGAAGAGAAAATAGAAGAAGGAATTGTATATTCTGAAAATTTTATTCCCTTTGAAATCGCGACGTTTTATAAATATCGCGTTATAAATTCCTTAAGTGAATTACAAGAAGGAGAAATTGGGCATCTAAGTACTAACAATCAACTTCTTGCGATCGTTTATGTAAAATCAGAAGAGTACTTTTCCCATACTAGAGAACAATCAATTTATACCTATGAAAGTATAGACAATTTTCTAATAGAACAAGGAATAAATTATCAAACATATACCTTGGATGAAGAAGGAATTATATATTATCAAGCAGAAGAAATATCAAGCATCTTTGATAAATTTCCGGAGCAATCCATTTCTCTACAAGAGCCAACTCTAAGCTTAATAAGAACCAGAAAGATTGTGTCAACAAAAATATCTTGACAGCATATAATTTCTTTGATATGATATGGACATACAAAAGAAGGAGGTATAACTATGGCTGTAAAACTAAGATTAAAAAGAATGGGTTCAAAAGCAAAACCTTTCTACAGAATTGTTGCTGCAGATTCTAGAAGTCCAAGAGATGGAAGATTCCTAGAAACAGTTGGTACTTATGACCCAATTAAAAAAGATGCGCCTGTAACAGTTGACGAAGAAAAAGCATTATACTGGTTAAGCAAAGGTGCAATTCCTACTGATACTGTTCGTAGTATTTTAAGTAAGCAAGGAATTATGAAAAAATTTGCAGATCAAAAAAAAGCAGGTAAATAATGATGAGTATAGTAGAATATGCAGAATTTTTAGTAAAAAGTATCTGCAAAGAGCCTGATTTAGTAAAAGTAAGTAGTTATAATGGGGAAGATGATATCACAATTTTAGATATTTTAATCCCAGAAGATGCTATGGGTTCTGTAATTGGCAAAAGTGGACGAAATGCCAAGTCTCTAAGAACACTAATTCAAGCATATGCTTACATAAATAAAACAGGAAAAATAAAAATAAACATTGATTCTTTTTAAAAGCGAGAATTTCTCGTTTTTTCTTTTGGGTTCATTGCAAAAATGAAAAATATTCGGTATACTATTGATAATAATAAACGGAGGGAACAATGAAAAATAAAGGATTTACTTTAATCGAGCTACTAGCGGTAATAGTAATATTAGCCTTACTTGCTACAATTGCTGTACCAAGCGCAATTAATATATCAAATAATATTAAGAAAAATATGTATTGTGAGAAAGTGGATTTACTATTAACAGATGCCAAAAGATGGGGAGAAGACCACTTAAGCGAGTTAAGGGAAGATTGTTATATCGAAGTGACAATTGCTGATTTAGTAGAACAAGGTGTTACAAATAAAGAAAATGATGAGGGAGCATATATCACAAATCCATATACAGATAGTGCAATGGATAACGATACCATTGGTTTATATTTACACAACAAACGTGCTTATGCCTTTTACACACTAAATACAAACGGGTTACGTTCCGATGTGGTGTCAGAATTAGAAAATGCTTGTGATGGAGTTACTCCTGAAGCACGTCCTGCAAACAAATGTTAATTTACATTTGTCTTGTTTTCTGTTAAAATAAATTTCACGAAAAGGAGGCGTCTTATGAAATGCGTATGTTTAATTGGCAGACCTAATACTGGAAAATCAAGTCTTTTTAACCGTTTAGTTGGCGAAGAAAAATCAATTATTATGGACATGCCTGGAATCACAAGAGATCGTATTTATGGAGAAGTAACTTATAACCAAAAAAAGTTTTCTTTAATTGATACAGGTGGGCTAGAACTGGGCAAAGAAAACTTTAGAGAAGATATTCTAGCCCAAGCCACGTTTGCAATCGATGAATCAGATCTCATTTTATTTGTCGTAGATGGCAAAACGGAGTTAAATCAAAGTGACTATATGATCAGAGATTTACTTAGAAAATCGAACAAAGAAGTCATTGTAGTAGTAAATAAAATTGATAACAAAGAACGAGAAAATAGTATTTATAACTTCTATGAATTAGGATTTGAAGAAGTAATAGGAGTGTCAGCAACCCATAAATTAGGAATCAAAGAACTATTAAACAAAATTACAGAAGATTTAGGAATTGTGGAAGAAACAGAAGAAAATATTTGTAAATTTTGCTTGATCGGACGTCCGAATACTGGAAAATCAAGTTTAGTAAATGCTTTATTAAATGAAGAAAGAGCAATCGTGAGTAACGTCGCTGGTACGACAAGAGACGCTACCGATACGCGTTTTACTTATCATGGCCAAGATTATATCATGATTGATACAGCTGGTATTAGAAAGCGTGGTAAGATTTACGAAAATATTGAAAAATACAGTTTAATTAGAAGTATGAGAGCCATCGAACGAAGTGATGTCTGTGTTCTTGTTATTAGTGCCGAAGAAGGAATTATTGAGCAAGACAAACACATAGCAGGTATGGCCATCAATGCAGGAAAAGCGCTAGTCATCTGTGTCAACAAATGGGATACTGTGGAAAATAAAGACACAGAATTAAAAAAATGGAAACAACTACTAAAATATGAGTTTCAATTTGCAACATACGCAAAAGTGGTATTTTTATCTGCTTTAACAAAAAAAAGAATTCATTTGCTTTTGCCTGAAATTATCGGTGCTTATGAAAATCACCAAAAAGAAGTCAAAACCTCTCTTCTAAATAGCGTAATTGAAGAAGCGGTTGCCCTTCACGAACCACCTTCTTATAAAGGAAGACGTTTGAAAATTTACTTTGTGAATGAAGAAGCTACAAAACCTCCAAAATTTGTCTTTCGCGTCAATGACAAAAAGTTAATTCATTTTAGTTACGAACGTTATTTAGAAAACAAATTAAGAGAAAACTTCGATTTTACAGGAACTCCTATTATTTTAAAATTCAAAAATCGTTCCGAATAAAAAAAAGAAGTCTTATAAAAGATTTCTTTTTTGGTCAATGCGTTTCTTCGAGATGCACCTGTCAGGATAATAAGTCACAAGTTCGGCCGGAGTAGTATGAAAAGTATTTGCTAGTTGTTCTAAGAGTTCTACCCCAATATTGATTTCACCACGTTCGATGGAAGAAAGATATTTCACACTTAAATGATATTTCTCATAAAACTTCTCCTGACTTAATCCGCTTTGATAACGAATATATCTCAAATTATTGCCAATGATTTTCTTGATGCCAGTCATAATTACCTCCATTTTTCTATATCTAGTCTATTGGTGAGAGAATAAGATGTCTACCTAGTTATCACTAGACAAAATTGACTTTTGAGAATATTTATTATATGATTAAGTTACTTTAAGGAGAGCTTTATGGAAAAGAAAAGTAAAAATTATAAGTTAGAAGCCTTACGATTACAGTATGGTTTCACTTATCAAGAAATGGCCGATAAAGTAGGAGTATGTAAATCTTACTACTGGCAGCTAGAACACAATAATCGTAGATTATACTACGACGTGGCCAAGAAAATCGCGAGTATTTTTTCTTTAAAACCAGACGATATTTTTTATACTCAAGAATAAAGGTTCAGAATTCTCTTTATTGCATAGAATAATTTAGGAGGGAAACTATGCAATTTGAAGATAGCTTTTTTAAAAGAGTAGAAAAAAAGACAAAAGTAGATAAGGATACCATTGTCCATCTTGCAGAAAAATTACAAAAAAATAGTATGAAAGACGAGAATACAATCAGGGAAATCATAGGAACATTATCTAAAATGACAGGCAAACCAGTATCCAAAGAAAGAGAAGATAAGATTGTTGAAACAATCATCGAGGACAAAGTGCCAAAAAGCATTGATAAAATGTTTTAAAAAAAGAGAGATTTTTGATCTCTACTTTTATTTTCTCCCCAGTAATTTATCTAATGGATAGTCGAAGTGTTTCGAAAATTCTAAGGCATACATCGTCGTAATTAAACATTTACCGGTTTCATACTTATGAATATTAGACTGAGTAGTCTGTAATGCATCAGCAATTTGCTTTTGTGTTAAATGTTTCTCCTTTCGAAAACTCTTCATTCTCTCTGCAACTTGATTTAAATCAATGAACTGTGTTTTAGAAACAACTTTAGACTCATCATCATTTAGACCTGTTAGATAGTCGAGACTTAATTGATAGTTATTAGAGAGTTTAAAGAATTGTCTTAAAGGCATAATATCTTTCCCAGTTTCCCAACCAGCATAAGTAGCACGTTGTACATTTAAAATATTCGCGACTTCTTGTTGAGTATATCCTTCGTATTTTCTTCTTTCTTTTAATCTTTCAAAAATCATCTTAATCATCACCCAAACTTATTTTCGCAAAAGAATTTTCATTATCCTTAATTTGGTGGTTATATGTGATTTTTATGTGTTATAATTGAAAAAAAGGTTGTGATAAAATGAAAAAATATCAAAAATTATATGAATTAAGAAAGAAATTCTCTTATTCTTGTCAGGATATGGCAGAGAAACTAGAGATTAGTTCTTCTTACTATTGGCAAATCGAAAATGGCCATCGCAGACTCTTTTATGATATTGCTGTAAAAATTGCTGATGTATTTAAACTAAAACCAGATGATATTTTTTACTATTAAATTCTTATGAATGTTTTTATGCTTTCATTCATATATTGTCTTAGGTGATTTATATGGATAAGAAAGAATTGTTAAGTTCAATCGCGCGCCGTGGAAATGGAGAAATCTATCTAGGAGTCGTAGGAGCAGTGAGAACTGGAAAAAGTACTTTCATTAAACGTTTTATTGAAAATTTAGTAGTTCCTAGTATTAGTGATGAATACGAAAAGAAACGGTGTTTAGATGAAATTCCTCAAAGTGCTCAAGGAAAAACGATTATGACAACAGAGCCAAAATTTGTTCCTTCAAATGGAGCTAAGATTAAAGTGGATGATTTTGAAGCAGACATTAAATTGGTAGACTGTGTTGGGTTTGTAATACCAAACGCATTAGGTTACGAAGATGCAGATGGCAACCCAAGAATGATCAAAACCCCGTGGTTTCAAGATTCTGTTCCTTTTGTAGAAGCAGCCGAAATAGGAACCGAAAAAGTAATCAAAGACCATTCGACCATTGGGATTGTTGTGACGACAGATGGCTCTTTTGGAGAACTAAAAAGAGAAGATTATTTAGACGCGGAAGAAAAAGTGATTGGCGAATTAATGAGCATCGGAAAACCATTCATCATTGTTCTAAATAGCAGTAGACCAAACTCGGAAGAAACAAGAGGACTCGCGGAATCCTTACAAAATACTTATAATGTACCAGCGATTCCAATGAATGTTGAAACAATGGAAGAACCAGATATTTTAGAAATATTAAAACAAGCGTTGTATGAGTTCCCTGTCATGGATA
The DNA here is from genome assembly GCA_018711945.1 of Candidatus Ventrenecus avicola. Classification (GTDB taxonomy): domain Bacteria; phylum Bacillota_I; class Bacilli_A; order RF39; family UBA660; genus Ventrenecus; species Ventrenecus avicola. The sequence goes on along the minus strand of DVHP01000005.1, from coordinate 3,979 downwards.
TCGCGATTGATATGCCAGAATGGGTCCATGTTCTTTCCAATACACATGAAATAAAAAAACACTACTTAGAAAAAATTAAAGAAAGTGTGATGACTGTCTCTAAAGTACGTGACGCGGAAGAAATCATGACTCATTTTACAGATTCAGAAATCATTTCTAAAGCTTATATCAGCGAATTAGATACCGCAAGTGGAATCGTTCATATTCGCTTAGAAAGTAGCGATGAACTATATCAAAACGTCTTAAAAAGCTTAGTAGGAGACGCTGCAACAAGTAAAGCAGGACTTCTAAAAGTATTTACAACGTATGCCGAAGGAAAAGAAGAATTAGATAGTATCAAAGATGCTCTAAAAATGGCTAAGAGTACAGGATACGGAATCGTCTATCCAACGCTTAAAGACATGAAACTAGATACACCAGAAATTATTAAGCAAGGCAATCGTTATGGGGTAAAACTAAAAGCGAAAGCAAGTTCTATTCATCTAATGAAAGTGGATGTAGAAAGTACATTCGAACCCATTATCGGTTCAGAACTACAAAGTAAAGAACTCATTAATTACATTATGAAAGATTACGAAACTGATCCAGCAAGTATTTGGAAAAGTGAAATTTTTGGCCGTAGCCTAGATGTTATTGTGAAAGAAGGAATTCAAGCAAAACTATCGATCATGCCAGAAAATACCCGTTATAAACTTAGTCAAACCGTCACAAAAATCGTCAATAAAGGTTCAAGTAACTTAATTGCCTTTGTATTATAAGGCTTTGATAAATGTCAAATAAGGGTCAAATGGCCTAAAACCAGTGAAATTTTTACAAAAAAAAGCTAGAAAATAGCTTTTTTTCTTGCATTTATCCCGATTTTTTGCTAACTTTAATATGTAAGGATAAACGCCTTATGATTTGAAAGGGAGGTCAATAAAAATGACAAAACAAAGTTTAATTGATTATGTAGCTGAAAAAGCTGAAATGAGTAAAGCAGAAGCTGGACGTGCATTAGATGCAGTTCTAGATGGAATCGTTGCTGGACTTAAAGAAAGTGGTGACGTTACATTCGTAGGATTCGGAAAATTCTCAGTAAAAGAACGTCCTGCAAGAGAAGGAATTAATCCTGCAACAAAAGAAAAAATTACAATTCCTGCTAAAAATGCTGTTACATTCAAAGCTGGAAGCAAATTAAAAGACGCTGTTCAATAAGAAGAAGACTAACGATTTTAGTTAGTTTTTTTTTGGAAATAAAGCGCTTTTATTTGAATATAAGAGACAAATATTGTATACTTTATTTAAAGAGGGTGGTGACATGCTAAAAAGAGTCATAAGTGCCATTGTAATGCTACTCATATTTATACCATTACTAATTGCAGGTGGAAGAGCATTTTATTTAGCAGTGGGAATTATTGCATTACTAGCTTTTAAAGAAATGATCGATTTAAAAGAAAGTCATTCTAAAATACCAAGTGGCCTAGTGTTAGGAGCGATGCTAGCGTTATTAGTTTTAGTGTTTAGGGATGCCGAAAATAGTGTATTATCCTATGGAATTAGTACCAGGTTATTTGCATTATTAATTTTAATATTCTTAATTCCAACATTATTTTCGTATAAAAAAGGCGAATATAATACCAGAGATGCCTTTTATTTATTAGGAGTAATTTTATTTCTAGGGACTGCTTTTAATGCTATGATCGTCTTAAGAAATATGAATTTGTATATTCTAGTTTATTTGTTTGGAATAACAATTCTGACCGATACGTTTGCTTTGTTAATAGGTATGGCATTTGGCCACCATAAACTCGCCCCAGAAATCAGTCCTAAAAAAACATGGGAAGGTTTTCTTGGAGGAGCGATATTTGGAACGATCCTACCAAGCATTTTCTACTATTACTTTATTAGCCCAGAAAATATAATAGGAACAATTGTGATGACTTTAGTAATATCCGTAGTAGCTCAGCTAGGAGATTTGATATTTAGTAAAATAAAAAGAGAAAACAATATCAAAGACTTTTCGGATTTAATACCAGGACATGGTGGTATATTGGATCGCTTAGATAGTACAATTTTTGCCATAATTACTTACGTTTTAATCATAATATTAATATAAGGGAGGAACAATATGTGGATTATTAGTTTAATTGTATTTATTTTTATTCTAGGAATTATTATTTTAATACATGAATTTGGACATTTTATCTGCGCCAAAAAGTCAGGTGTATATATTTATGAATTTTCGATAGGGATGGGGCCAGTCATCTTTACTCATAAAGGAAAAGATGGTATTGACTATAATATCAGGGCATTACCGATTGGTGGATTTGTCCAAATGGCTGGTGAAGTCTATGAAGACGATAGTAAAATAAAAAAAGAACAATTTATGTGTAATCGCCCATGGTATCAAAGATTATGCATTTTAGTAGCCGGTGTATTCAATAACTTCTTACTAGCACTTGTCTTATTATTTGTAATGGCTTTGATTTGGGGACCAACAAGTAGTACACCAAGAATTTTAATGGTTCAAGAAGGTTCTGCTGCGGAAAGCGCAGGAATCCGTGCTGGAGATTTAATTACTAGCATTAACGGACATAATTTCTCATCTTGGGATATCGGTCAAATTTATCTGTATTACAAAGATAGCGATGGTATCTATGACTTAGGTGTGACCCATAGTGATGGTACAAGTGAAACGATTTCTGTAAAACCAAATGTCGTGACAGACGAGGAAGGAAATGAAACAAGAGTATTCGGAATCCAAATAGATAATCGCCGTGAAAAAAACATCTGGGAAAGTATTAAATTTACCTTCCAAAAATTTGTAGATATCATTCATTCCATGGCTATCACTGTCTGGGGACTTATTACAGGTCAGGTATCTATTAGTAACTTATCTGGACCAGTTGGAATTTATCAAGTTATTGACCAAAGTGTTCAATATGGTATTCAACAATTAATCTATATTACCGCATTCTTATCAATCAATGTCGGATTTATTAATATCCTACCATTCCCAGCCTTTGATGGTGGACATGTCTTATTTATGATCATAGAAAAAATTAAAGGTAGTCCAGTAAATTCTAAAGTAGAAACAATCTGTAATTTAATAGGGCTTGCTTTATTGATGCTTCTAATGATAGTAATTACCATCCAAGATATCATGAGGTTATTCTGAAGAACTTAAAGTTCTTCTTTTTTAGAAAGGATAAAAAAGAAGAAATTATAATGTATTTGAATTATTTGTAGTAAAACAAAGAATAGATGATAAAGATATATACTTTATTTGTTATGAAGGAGTTCTTCCAGGCACATACGTAGAAGTACTCATCAAAAGAAAAATAAACGTTCCAGAGGATATGAAAGAACAAATAGTTGAAAACTTATCTAAATATTTTTCACTATTTGGAGTAAAAAATTATACAACAGGAAAACCAGCCATGCTTTCCAAACGAGAGTTACTAGAAGAAACCATCTTTATTAATTTACTAAAACAACGTACACAACTAAAAGAAGAAATAATGGCACAAGAGCAAAAAGAAGAAAATCCTGTTTCATTAACGAGAAAATACCAATAAAACATATTGAAAGTATCTAAAGAGTTATGCTAAAATATTCTTGTGTTCTGATAGTTCAGCTGGATAGAACGTTAGCCTCCGGAGCTAAAGGTCGAGGGTTCGAATCCCTCTCGGAACACCAGAATTGCAAGAATGGCGGAATCGGTAGACGCGCTACTTTGAGGGGGTAGTGAGCATATGCTCGTGGGAGTTCAAGTCTCCTTTCTTGCACCATAAAGAAATGATACGAACACTGTAATGCTCGTTTAAAAGTGACTCCCTTTCAAAATGTTAAGTGGAGTTTTTTATTTGTAATTAATAATATAATGATATACTAGAAGGTAGGTGATGATAATGGAACAATATATAAATATTTTTGTGGATGAGAGTTATCCTGATTTTATAGATAAATATTTAACGACAAAAACATTGACTAGATTAAA
>DVHP01000070.1 GCA_018711945.1 Candidatus Ventrenecus avicola | reverse complement strand
CAACCCACAAAGCATAACTTTGATAGACCATTAAACACAAACCAATCGCCACGACTAAAATAGCCATCATAATTTTATATTTGAGTTTCATATTTCACTCTCTCTTTCTCTTCAAATTTAAAGATATACATACGTTGCAAAATCAATGTGGATAACTAGAGCTGCACCCCTGGGACTCCACAAAGTGGCCGTCCCTGGGCCCCATCTTTAGGTTTCCTATAAACTTAATTCAAACGGTGATTTTTCAGATCCATCTCCTCCACTTATTTTTACGTTAGAAGATAGATATAAGGCGGGAGAGACCGCACGGTTCGAGACGTTCGCAAGGCCGCGGTTGCTCACGTTCCCACTACTGAGCACATTAAACACGTTGACCGAGTTATCGGAAGACGGGGTTAATGTCCATTGAGTAGTTCCGCTCTTATAGAGCCAATCATTGTTTTTACAATCACTATAACTAGAACTATACCAATTATATAATTCTTTCGCTAAACATGAGGCTCTATTCATGCTACTTCCTCCACTTGTTGCATATCCATAATCACTTGGATACATAAGCCCTATTTGTCCTATCCATTCTGCTGGTCTTCCTGTATATACTGTAGTTCCTCTTTCATATCCATAAAAGTGACTTGTTAAACCATTACTACTACTTGTATAATTTGCTGTTCCTCCTAGGTTCCATTTGGCATTTCCTATCATAGACTTTGCTTCACTCGTTAAACCTGTAGTACTGAAATCACATGAAGTTGTAGCACCATTTAGACCATATGGACATTCTCCACTTGTTCGGTTGTAGTACGCGCCAGAATTTAATACTTGTTGAAGTGCACTATCACTCCAATCATTTTCTCCGGACCCACCTTTATTATCCCAACTATATGTTCCTATTGGTTCAGCTCTAATTATTTTTAGTCTTGTTTCTTCATTTCCGTTTCCATCATTAATATTGTTGAATACTCCGATAATACGCCATAGTTCTCCATTAAATGATACATAATTGTTTGGATTTGCTCCAATATATCTTGCGTTATTATCTGGATCATCTGTTGCGATTTCTTTTGATAAACTAGCATTATCTTTAATGCAATTTGCTGCTGTATCATTACATGCTAAAATAGTATCTGCAAATGTTGCTTCTTTAAAATACATCGTACACTTTGTCCGACTCATATTTCCTGCCGAATAATTAGAAAAATTAACTGCAGCACTCCAAGAAGCATTATCCCATGATACAGTTGCTCCATTCGTACAACTACTTTGAGTGGTATCTAATGTATATCCACTATCTTTAGAAGGAAATGTATTAGTAATTTGTCCATCAATATAGACTGCGAAATACAAGTCTCCTGGGTCTTGATATGTTCCATTAATCACATTAAATTGTTTTTCTTCTGTAAACACCGCAAAACTTGTATACAAGAATACTCCTGCTAGTAAAAATACACAACAAACTGTAAATATAATAATGAACTTTCTTTTATTATCCTGCTCTTTAAATTTCTCTAATTTCATCTTTCTTAACCCTATCTTTCTATCTATATCTATTATAGCATGAACCCCCCCCCCATACTGTCAATAGTTTTTTGAAATTTTTTTAAAAATTTTTCTCTCACAAAAAGTTTATTTAAGGGTGGGTTCCTACTCTTTATATAAATTTTAATACAGATATGTTGTAAATTCAAGAAAAATATTGCATTTAAAACATAAACCCTATTTTAGTTTGTGTTTATCCATTCATTTTATTCCCAAAAAAAAAGAAACTGTATTACACAGTCCCTAATTAAGCAAGTTCTACTTCAGCGCCAGCTTCTTCAAGTTGAGCTTTGATTTGATTAGCTTCATCAGCAGGAACGTTTTCTTTAACATTTCCACCATTATCAGCCAAACCTTTAGCTTCAACAAGTCCTAATCCTGTAATTTCCTTTAATAATTTAATTACAGCAATTTTGTTTCCTCCAGCACTCTTTAATACTACAGTTTTGTTAGCGTTATCCTCTTGAGCGTCAGCAGCTGGAGCAGCAGCTACAGCTATAGCACTTGGATCAACACCAAATTCTTCTTTCATAGCGTCTACCCATTCTTTAATTTCAAGAAGGGTCATTTCTTTTAAAGAAGCAATAAAATCTTCAGTTTTAATTTTAGCCATTTCTAATCATTCCTTTCCTAATTTTCATTTTCCTTTTGTTCTGCATATAAATTTAATGCAATAGATAAATTTCTGACATGTTCCATCATACCAGCAGCAAGCATTGTAAGTAATCCTTCTCTTGATGGAATAGCAGCATATTCATTAATTGTAGCTAAATCTGCTACTGAGCCATTAATAATACCAACTCTGATTTCTAACTTATCATGATCTTTAGCAAAATCTGCTAACACTTTGATTGGTTCAAGTAAATTCTTACCAAACAAAACTGCATTAGGACCTTCTAAGAAACCATCGAAATCATAGTTAAGTTCATCTAAAGCTCTTTTTAAAAGGGTATTCTTATAAACTTTAACTGTAGCATCAGTTCCCTTTAGCTGTTGTCTTAAATCTTTTAAATCAGACACTGTTAAACCTTGATATTGGAATAAAATAACAGATTCACTATTATTGATACTATTCTCAATTTCAGACACAATATCTTTTTTAATTTCAAGATTTTTTGCGCTAGCCATAATTTCCTCCTTTGCGAAAATTTTCAAAAAAAGCTCATCCGAGTAGGACGAACTAAAAAGTTAAGCGTCCCTCGGCAAGATAATTAAGACTCCTCGTCCCTTGCTGTCTTCGGTTTTTTGCTTTTTCTGGATAATATTATAAATGTTTTAGAATTAAATGTCAAAAGAATTTTGATCTACTTTAATTCCAGGACCCATAGTTGATGAAACACTAATAGAAGTAATAAATTTACCTTTTACTGTAGCTGGTTTCATTCTAGTTAAAGTACTAACTACATAAGTAAGGTTTTCTTCTAATGCCTTATTATCAAAAGATGCTTTTCCCAATATTCCATGGATATTTCCATAAGAATCTGTACGGAATTCAACCATACCTTTATTAATGTCTTCAATCGCTTTGACTGGGTTTGGTGTAACAGTATTTGTTTTAGGATTTGGCATTAAACCTTTAGGTCCTAAAAGCTTACCAATTTTACCAAGTTCTGGCATCATATCTGGAGTAGCAACAATGACATCAAAATCAAACCAATTTTCTTTTTGAATTTTTTCAATCATATCAGTATCTCCAACATAAAGAGCACCAGCTTCTCTTGCAGCTTCTGCTTGAGCTCCTTTAGCAATAACTAAAATACGTTTTGTCTTTCCTGTACCATTAGGCATAATGAAAGAACCACGCAATTGTTGATCTGCTTTTTTAGGATCTACATTTAATTTGATAGCAAAATCAATTGTTCCATCAAATTTAGTAATAGAAGTTTTCTTTGCAAGATCAATAGCTTCATTTACGCTGTAAAGTTTGTTTTTATCAACAAGTTTTGCAGCTTCCACATATTTGCGACCAAACTTTTTCATTATTTCCCTCCTAACTGTGGTTTATTAAGCGGACTAAATATAGTATATTATTCTTCTTCAGAATCGTTTTCTTTATTCTTTCCGATAACTTCAACTTCTACAGAAGCATTTTCTTTTACTTCAGCTTCCATTTCAGCTAATTCTTCTTCTCGTTTTTCTCTCATCTCTTCTTCTACTGCAGCTTCCTTAGCTTGTTCAGCCATCTCAGCATCATTAACACCTTTAACAGCAATACCCATATTTCTTGCAGTTCCTTCAATTTCCTTCATTGCATCTTCAATTTCATAAGAGTTTAAATCTGGAAATTTAGTTTCAGCAATTGCACGAATATCTTCTTTTGTTAATGTTGCTACAACTTCATTGGCACCTTTCTTGCTACCCTTTTGAATCTTAGCAGCTTTCTTAAGTAAGAAGGAAGCAGGTGGAGTCTTTAAAACAAAATCGAAAGATCTATCATCATAAATTGAGATTTCACAAGGAACAACATCTCCCATTTTATCTCTAGTTGCGTCATTAAATTTTTGACAGAATTCTTGAATGTTAATTCCTGCTGGACCTAAAACAGTACCAACTGGTGGTGCTGGGTTTGCTTTACCAGCTTCGATTTGTAATTTTACTTTCTTTACGACTTCTTTTGCCACGAAAACTCACTCCTTTCTTTGGATTTATGTGTTTTTAACGTGTAAGTGGTCTAGGGCAAGTCCGCGTTTTAATCCCTCCCACTTTTGCATCACATAAATATATATGTAAATGCACTTAAGATATTACCACAAAACTACCCAAAACACAAGAAAAAAAGCATTCTCTTATGAAAAAATGACACAGAAAATGCTTTCTAAAATATCATTAACTTTTTTTTACAAAACCTTGAAGTTTAAAAATTGCAAAACTTAAAACAAAACCAATAAAAGCCGTGATAAGCTGAGTCATTCCCATAGACGTTTGTAAAGTACTAACTAACGCATCAGGAAAAATAGAAACCATCCGTAATACTTGAAAAATCCCAAAAATAACAAAGACCTTTATCAAAATACTAACAATACCAGCAAATAAATAATTTTTCTTGTTCACAACAAACATTTTTTTAAAGAAATAAATTAAAGAAAAATTACCAAGCCATATAGCCGGAATCATATAAAACATATATACGGAAGCACTATGAAAAACAACTCCACTTAAAATAGTAGAAACACTAGGCATCGTAACAATTCCAAGAATTTTAACCGTTCCTTTCAAGTTCAAAGCAGTAACAAACAAAGCTGTATTTACAATCGAACCGATAATAAGTTGAGAGTTCATTGCAACAACACTAGAAACACCAAATACTTGATTTAATATCATTCCTAAAAAAGTAGGTACAAATAACGCTACTAGATAAATAAGAATAGTTTGAGCAATATCAATCCCTCTAGAAAAATCACAAACACTTTGATTTAAAACGAATTCCTTTTTCATCTCACCACTCTCCACAAACCAATTATACTACACTTTATAACTTGAATCCAAATTATTTTTTTCTTTTACATTCTAACGCATAAATAGACGTTGAAACTTGCTCAATATGTTGTTGTATTTCTAATAATTTTCTTTCTAACAAGACTCTATCAAGACTAGTGTTTAATATTTTTAGATAAACATTTTCTTCTTTCTTTAGTTCTTTTAATTTCTTACGATATTTTCTTAATCTCCGTGTATCCGCGTCATCGCGAAGCTGCCTTAAAGTAAGTCCGTCACTACCAAGTCGTGTACTTAACTCATAAAAATCAATATTAGAAGAAGAATTATTATAATATGCATTTTGTAAAGCATAATCCCATTCTTCAAACTCACGAAATGTCCCAGGAAAATAATCAATACTATCTTCACTTGCAAAAATAGACTTTTGTAAAACATATTTATAATGCGTATCCAAGTCTTCAATAAATGGATGGTATACACAATATCGCTCTCCACGAGTAACAAAATTCGCACCTAAATGCATTGCTAAAGTTCTACTAGCAACGTAAGTCTCAATTTTAGGATATAACATCATCATATGTCCAGGAAACAAAAATTGACTTTCATATTCCTTAGATAAATTATATATCGCCCAATAATTTTCATATAAAGAACTATCAGGATCAAAATAATCCTCATAACATTTTCTTAAAACTCTATTCGTAAGTAACTCTTCCTTTTCTCTTAAAAATTCTTTCTTTAATTCTTCTTTATAAATAGAATCATCCATATTCTGAATTTCATTCCAAGAATATTCTCCTATATTTTTTATTTCCATAAACATCACTATATCAATTATAGCAAAAATTAATTTTTTTGGTATTCTTTTTCTTCCTCTGAAACCTTAAAAAATTCAATAATATTTACTTCAAAAAAATTACACATTCTTCGTAACGTTTCCAAAGAAGGATAACGTTCTATTAAAGAAAGGGTAAGCATATCACTATATGCTTGAAAAGAAAGATCAACATGTTCTGCAACATAAGCTCTAGAATAACCACTTTCATAATGAATTCTTCTTAAATTTTTCTTAATTATTAAATAAAAATCTTTTTGAGTATACAGAATTTTGTTCATTAAGGTCACCTTTTCTGCTTTTATTATTACCAAAGTTGTGCTATCATAATATCGTACATAATACGATAAAAAAGTATACAGTTTATTTTATGAGTATAGTGACATACTATGAATAAAAGAAAAAAACAAAGTGGTGAAAAATAATATTTAAGAAAAGAGGATTAGAATGAAACTGAAACGATTTAAAGAAAAAGAATAAGAAAAAAATTTTTATCATTACATTTACAACAAGTTGTATTTTACTACTTGCTGGAATTCTACTTTATACCTCTTTTGCAAATTTTACAGAAAATAAAGATTTTAATGTCATAAATGGAACTTATCAAGACCCAGGAGATATCTACTTTGCATATTATGTGGATGGGACTATTACAAGAAATCTTCCAACGCAAGACAGTGGATATATGTTAGATGAAGAAAGTAGTAATTGTACCAATGGAGTCGTACCTTCTTGGGATTATTCTAAATGGCGATTTATTGGCGACTATTCTGGATACACGACAACCGATTATTCTAGAACCAAATGTAATTTATATTTTGTGAAAACAAAAACAGTAGATACCGTTTTAGGAAATTTAAATGTGTATACTTATACTCCAGACTTTACAAAATCAGCCTGTGATTCCTCTACTTGTGAATCTCATGAAAAGGGAATCTTTGAAACGACCGATGACGATGGAACGAGTTATTATTACCGAGGAAGTGTGGAAAACAATTATGTCTATTTTGCCAATCGTTATTGGAGGATTAT
>DVHP01000069.1 GCA_018711945.1 Candidatus Ventrenecus avicola | reverse complement strand
TCTAAAGAAGGAAAAGCAAAAAAGCAATCAGAGATTTTGACAAATTTTGTCGAATTATAAAGAAAATATATAAGGATCTGACTCTACTCCTGTACCAGAAACAATCTTAATATCAGAATTTAGATATAAAGAAGGATAAATATGCATAGGATTCCAAGTAGGCCATGCAGCATTAATAAGCGCATCCCCTACACGTATTGCAGAATTAGTAGTGGAAGCAAGTGCAGTAATCGAATATCCCATATGTAAATACCCATCATCGTAACAAGTTTCCGACCCTTCACTAGGTGTTTTTTCACTACATTCTTCACTTAAATTGACAGAATACAAAAAATCACTCGGATAAACAAGACCAACATAACCAGTCCACGTAGTATTTCCACTTCGTTCTTGAACATAAACTTCAGAAATAGAAGAAGACAAATCCACTGCGTCTAAATTCCAAACTACACTAGAAATCATAGTTTTTGCATTTTCCGTAAGTCCAGTATTTGTAAAGTCACAAGCAGTGGTTAAAGTACTGCTAAGAGCTCCAGTCATAAAAGGACAAGTCCCACTGGTTCGATTCCAATAAGGACCACTGTTTAAAGTATCTTTAATACCCACCTCGCTATAAATGTTTTTGAAAGAACGATTATTATCAAAACTATACTCACCTATACTTTCATTTCGAACGATTTTTAAGAGACTTGTAGTCGTTCCATCTTCTAATACAACATTATTCATAACCCCCATCAATCGCCATAACTCATCATTAAATAACACATAATTATTCACGTCACTTCCTATATATCTTAAATTATTATCTACAGTTTCATCATACACTAATTCTTCTGTATTTTTATCTGCATTTTTTGTAATGCAATTTGCTGCCGTATCATTACATGCTAAAATGGAATCAGAAAATTACATTTCAACAAAATACATCGTACATTTAGTTCTACTCATATTTCCCACAAAATAGTTAGAAAAATTAATTGCTGCACTCCAAGTATCATTATCCTAAGTGATTTCCGCACCATTTGTACAACTGCTTTGTGCCTCGTCTAAAGTATAACCACTATCTTTATTTGGAAACGTATTAGTAATTTCTCCATCTACATAGACAGCAAAATATAAGTCTCCCGGGTCTTGATATTTCCCATTAATAACATTAAACTCTTTTTCTTCTGTAAATACAGCGAATGTTGTATACAAAAATACACCTGCTAGCAAAAAAATACAACATACTGTAAATATAATGATAAACTTTCTCTTATTATCTTTTGCTTTAAATCTCTTTAATTTCATGACTTTCACCCACTTTAGTATAGTATAAGTCATTGAACCCCCCCCCCTCAAGAAATTTCACAAAAAAAGTAGCAACTTGCTACCTTAATAATTATCTTTACTTCTTAAAAATGCTGGAATATCAAACTCTGTTGTATCATCTTCATCAACTGCTCTCTTTGAAATTGCATCGTTACTGCTATTATCTTCATCTTTACCATCAAAACCAGTTGCAATAACAGTAACAATCACTTCATCGCTTAAATTAGAATTTGGAATAGCACCAAAAATAATATTAATGTCGCTATTGGCAGCTTCACGAACAGTCTCTACAGCATCTTCAATTTCAAATAATGTTAAATTATCTCCACCAGTAATATTGATAATCGCATCCGTTGCGCCATCAATGGTTGTCTCAAGTAAAGCACTAGAAACAGCTTGCCGTGCAGCTTCCACAGCTCTATTCTCACCGATGCCCATACCGATACCAATTAAAGCAGTACCACTCTTTTCCATAACGGTTTTAATATCAGCAAAATCTAGGTTAACAATACCAGTAACAGCAATCAAATCAGAAATAGATTGAACACCACGGTGTAACACATTATCTACTTCTTTAAAGGCATCTTGGAACGTCGTTGTTTTATCAATAATATCACGAAGTCTATCATTTGGAATGATAATCAATGTATCAACGTGTTTCTTTAATTCCTCTAAACCAACCAAAGCATGTTCCATTCTTCTTTTACCTTCAAAACGGAATGGCTTAGTTACAATACCAACAGTTAAAGCCCCAGACTCTTGAGCAATCTCTGCAATAATCGGTGCAGCACCTGTACCGGTACCTCCTCCAAGACCACAAGCAACAAAGACCATATCAGCGCCCTTAACAGCTTCTTCAATTTCTTTCTTAGACTCTAATGCAGCTTCCCTACCAACTTCAGGGTTTGACCCAGCTCCACGTCCACCTGTAATAGAAGCACCTATTTGAATCTTATTTTGAGCCTTACTAGCATTTAATACTTGTAAGTCTGTATTAACCACATAAAATTCAACACCTTGTACTCCTTCTTCAATCATTCGATTTACAGCATTATTCCCGCCGCCTCCAACACCGAAGACTTTTATTTTTGCAATGGGATCTATTTTTAAATTTCCATCCATTGTACACCCTCCTTAATTATCAAAAAAGTAGCCAAATAATTTTCCCAAAACCGAATTTTCTCCAAAACTAAGTTTCTTAGGTACACTACTAAGCTCTTCTATTTCACTTTCTGAAAAAATGGAAAATTCTTGATTTCTTGATTTTAATTTTTCTTCATAGTACTTAATAAGTCCTACACAAGCAGAGTAGATATTACTTCGTACACCTATCTCATTTGTTTGTCCTATTTTTGCGTTATGGCCAAAAACTTCTTCTAACAAAATACAAAAATTAGCCATTTCGCTTACTCCGCCTGTTATCATTATATAATGAATTTCTTTTTTTGTTAAGAGATTTATTTGTTTTTTTGCCAATTTTAATATTTCTTCTAGCCTAGAAGAGACGACTTCAGTAGCTTCATACTCACTAATGGAAATCTCTTCCCCAGTTTTTGTCGTATAACTTTTCTTAATACTTGCACTTACTCCCCTTTTATGAGCAGATGCTAGAGTCATTTTCACATCTTTCGCTTCATGTAACGGAATCTTAAAAATATAAGCTAAATCTGTTTCCATATGATAAGACCCAATATCTAGAGTTTCCGTATTAGTAAGTAGTCCTTTATTAAAGATAGAAACGGTTGTCGTTTGATAACCTATATTAATAATTGAGCCAACGGTTTCCTTCATCATTCCTTTTTGAAACTCTGAATAATCCCCAATAGAAGAAAGCGAATAATCAATGACTTGTACTCCTATCTTTTCTAAACACTTTACTAATGATAATACATTTTTTCGTGGAATGGTAACGACTAATGACTTCACCGTAAGTTTCACAGCCTCAATACCAACTGGCTGAGTTACAGTTCTTTCATCATCAATAATATAACTTGTTGGTTTAATACTAACAATTTCTCTATCATCACTAATTCGATTATAAGTACAAGCTTGCATTGCATGAATCACATCAGACTGCCTTATCATATGCTCATCATTTGTAATAGAGCTAACTCCTTCACTAAGGAAAAACTCACAGTTCTCACTAGGAACTACGCATAATACTTTATCAATCTTTAACCCAATAATATTCTCACATTTCAAAAATACTTCTTGTAGCTTTGGAATGAAAGCTTCCGGATCCACTACAAACCCTTTCTTTACGCCAAGAGAAGCCACATGAGCAGAAGCCAAAACATTTAAACGATTTGCATGTGTTATTTCTGCAACAACAAGCTTAATTAAATCAGAACCTACATCGATACTTGCAAATATCTTTCTCATTTAGTATCACCCTAATTTCATAAAATGATTATACCGAAAATTGAAAAAAAATACAATATTAAGCCAAAAAGTTCCAAAAAAAAGAAAATTTTATTTTCTATTCAAATCACTCTATGACTTTTAATTTTTCTTGTTAAAAATTCTAACGCGTTTACACTCATCCACAAAAATCTGTGCTACCCAATAAAACGCCTTTCTCTCTTAAATGTTGATTTGAAAATGATCTTCCGGAATAATCAAATTAGAAATAGGATGCTCTTTTGCATAAGTCCTTGTACTATCTCTCATATGCGTAGCAACAATTTTTTTATCAGGATATTTTTCACAAAAGTACTTAATATCCAAAAATCCCATATGAGAAGCATCCCCTTTTCCAAGAATACTCATATCCAAAATAGCAATATCAGAATTTCTTACCAAAAAATCAACAGCTTCACAATAAGAAGTATCTCCTGAAAAAGCTATTCTTTTACCATTTTTTTGCATAAGATATCCAAAAGAATAAGGCAAAGTACCATGAGAAACAAATTTCATATTCACATCAAGTCCATCTACTGAAAAAGACCCTTCATAATCAAATTCTATAAACTTAACCGAAATAATTTTCATAATTTTCTCAAAATCACCCGGAAAACCAACCTCGAAAAGAAGTTTTACTTTTTCTAAAGTACCTTTTGGACAAAAGATTTGTAAAAGCTTTGTATCCTTTATATAATACTTTCCAAATAACAAAAATGGTAAATCAAAAAAATGGTCTCCATGTAAATGCGTAATAAAAACTGTATCAATGTCCAAAACAGAAAATCCTAAATGTTTCATATATTTTACAATCCCGTTTGGCACATCAATAAGAATATGTCCATCAATCATAGTACATGCACTCATATTTTTAGCGCCAATCGAACCACTTCCTAAAATATCTATTTTCATTTCTATCCTCTTCTCTATATTCTACTTTTTACCATTATACAAAGTAACATAAAAATTAACAAGCTTTTCAAATATTATGATAAAATAAACAAAAAGGTGATGAACAATGAAAGAAAAAATAGATTTACATATCCATACATGTTGCTCAGATGGAGAAAAAGACCCGAAAAGTATTATTGATGAAGCAGTAAAAAACAAAGTATCTGTCATTTCAATTACCGACCACGATACTACCGCAGCTTACGCCGAAGAATTACTAGCCTATGCAAAAAAGAACAATATAACATTAATTCCTGGAGTAGAAATTTCAACCGTAACCAAAAAAGCAGGTATTCATATTCTAGGATATTACATAGACATTCACAATCAAGAATTACAAAACACATTAAAAAAATTAGAAAATATTCGTCATGATTATCTTCATAAAGTTTCTGATGCTTTAAAAAAGTTAGGATATCACATCCATACCGAAGAACTAGACCAAATAAAAACAGTATCAAAATCACATATTGCCAATGACATTGTGACAAATCCATTAAACGAACAACAATTATTACATGATTTTAACCATATCCCAACCAAAGGAGAATTTATCGAAACAATTATGAATGAAGGTTGCCCAGCATACGTAAAGAAAAATACAATCTCTCCTTTAGAAGCTGCCAAGATAATACGAAAATCCGGAGGAAAAGTAGTCCTTGCTCATCCTGTTGCTTATAAATACGAAGACAATTTCACAGAACAAGAGATATTACAAATCATCCAAGATATAAACGCCGACGGAATAGAAGCCTACTATATTTATATCAATCGCAATCAAGATAAAATAGATGAAACAAAACTTTGGAATGATTTTGCCAAAAAACATCATCTTAAAACAACTGTTGGCTCTGATTTCCACAAAAAAGATAACTTTCATCCTTCCATTGGTTTAATAGAAGAAAATATTTCTTATAATGCAGAAGAAATCACAAATTGGTTATCCGAAAAAAAGCATTGAAACAAATGCTTTTTTAAATTAACTTATCATATTCTTCATCACATACATTCATTTAATATCTTCTTCCCCTGGCACTTCTATTGCAATGTGATAAACCAGCTATCTAGTATATATATTAATAATATCTTCTTTTTTTTAAGGAATATTCACCTTTTTCACGATTTTGAGCATATTCTAATAATTCTTCTTTAGATACTTCATGAAATTGAAATTCCGTTTTACAGCCGTTTATTTTTTCACCCATATAAATTAAATATTGTCTTTTTCGATTTAATTCTTCTTTTAATACATCTAACATTGA
>DVHP01000068.1 GCA_018711945.1 Candidatus Ventrenecus avicola | reverse complement strand
TTAAAAAATTCTTTTGTTATTTCTGAATCTTTGTCATAATCAACGCTACATGAAGAATATATATCAGTAATTTTTTGATAAAATCTTCTTTCACTAGAACGAATATTTCTAATACGTTCTAACATTTCATCAAAATAATCTTCACCAAAAATATAATTAGGATTTTTTAATCTTTCATCATCCATAACAAACCCTTTAATCATATATTCTCTTAAAACTTTTGTTGCCCAAATTCTAAAATTTGTTGCTTTTTTTGAATTAACACGATAACCAACGGCAATAATCATATCTAAATTATAAATTTTAGGTTTTCTTCCGCCAGAACTTATGTCGGAAATTCCGACGGAAGTCTCTTCCTTAAGTTCACCTTCTTTTAAAATATTATTGATGTGTTCTGTAATAGTACTTCGTGCTGTTCCAAATAACTCAGCAATCAAATCTTGCGTTAACCATAAATCACTATTAATTAACATTACACTAACTTTAACATTATTATTTCCGTCTTTATATATTAAAAAATCATGTGTTGTGATTTGTAAATAACTATTTTGATTTGTTATATTTCTATTCATAAATTACACCTTCTTTCTAATTAATTGATATAGGGGTTTACCTTGTGGTATCAACTAAAAAAAATAACCCCATTTTTAATAAAAATAGCCATTTTTTGTCATTTTTTGCTATTTTTTAGTCCTTTTTCAAAAAAACGTGCAAGATCTCGATGCTCGCAAACCCTTTATTTTATAAGGATTTCTTGGAGGGGTTAAATAAATTGGTATCAAGCAATTGATACCAATTTTTTTTACCCCCTTATCTTGATTTTCGTTCATGTCACTTCCTTTTTTCATTTCTTTATTATTATATCATAAAAAAAGTAGATTTTTGAATTAGCTCAAAATCTATTTTAATTTTTAATAGTTTAAAGGTTCTAAAGAAAAAATTTCTTTATTTAATGATTTTGCATATTCTATTTCTTTTTTTGTTGATGTACCTATATAACCATTTACGTTAACCACATATATTGCATCACTTATATCAATTTTTTTATAGTGCAAATCTGCTAATAGAGCTTGTTCTACTTCATTAAATTTATCATTGCTATAAACGCATTGAATAACTACATATTTATTTTTAATTTCTAACTCTTTAGCAACCTCCATCATTTTATCTTTAAATTTCATACTACCACATATTGTTACTACTTTCATAAATTCCTCCTTCAATATTATCGAAAACTTTGGCCATTCCTTTTTGCGTTAACCATAACGTTTCATCTTTATAAACAGCATCAACAATTACATTTCCGTTTTTATCTTCATATATCAATAGATTATTTTGTTCATTCAACATTTGTAGTTCCTCTCCTTTCTTTACACAATAGTAATATTTTTTTCATTATATCAATAATTCATAACTTATCCAATCCTAGTTTATCATAACTAATATTACATGATGTATTGAATCATCCTCCTTACATTTTTATGTCTATAGTATATAACACGTACATTTATTCGTCAATTATTTTTTTTAGAATTTAAAAAAAGAACATCATTTTATGCTCTTTCCCATGCTATCTTTCGCAATTGATAATATCAACTATCTCTTTACCATGGAGCCTTATTTTTATCTCGGATAAAATAGAAAAGCTTTTTAGTTCCTCTATGGTTTGAGGCAGTTTTTCTAAAATTTTTTCTAGCTCTTCATTTGTGAAAATATAATACGCCGGAATGTTTTTCTCTTTTGATTTTCTTGTTCTAAATTCTATTAATCTATTTCTAATTTCTTCTTTTAAATTGGAATTGTCTGGCCTGTTTTCTTGTTCTTCTAGTTCGTATTTTGGAATATTTATTTCATGAGGTTCATCTAAACTAAGTAGCCAATTTGCTATCTCATAAGTTTTCTTTTGGCTATTCAATAAATTCTTATCAATTGTACTGATGTCTCTTTTGATATAATTGATTAGTTGGTCTGATTTTACTATCTTCTGTTTTATTTCTTTTGACGCGTATCTAGTATTTAATATGCTTTTTTGATTAGCTATGACAACTAAAGGAACATACCAATTGTCAAATCTTCCTTCTACAAATATTTTATTGAAGATACCACTTCTAGAAAGCCAAATCTTTTTTAGTATTTCAACATGACGTTCTGCTTGTCTTAACGGAGAATAAATACCTTCTTTTTGATGATTAATTTCTCTAATGAAGTCTCCTCGTTCATTTACTGTAATATTTCCAACCATATTTTTACACTCAATTAAATAGATTTTTCCAGTCGTAACAACAATATAATCTATTTGAGCAGTTAAATCTTCATATTTTATAGTAATATCGTGGAGAACATACATTCCTAAGTTAGCATTTTTTAGTTCATATTCTATTTCATTCTCACCAGCTAGTCCTAGTTTGCAAAGCATTAAATCTAACTCTATTTTTTTATTGTTAGGATACTTTGTTTGTAGTTCACTTAACATCTCTATTTTCTTTTGTAAATCACTGTCTGTTTTTAAGAAAATAGTTTCGGTAAATAATTCAAATAACCCCATAAAGAGAACCCTCCTTTTTCTTCTTTTATTTTGTTTCTTTTTCTATCCAATTTAAATAATCACTGCTAGTGCTTGTCATATCAAAAACTGCAAACTCAAAGCAATCATAACTATGAATTTTTCTAATCGTTTCATATATTTCTTCTAACAAAGATTTTTTTGTTTTTAGAAACACTAAATATTCTTTTTCAGCTTCTCTTTCTCCTTGCCAGTTCCAGGTAGATGAACTTTCAACCACTTGGCAACTGGAAACAAGTTTTTTATCTAGTAACTCTTTTACACTTGTTTCTAATTCATATTTTTTTCCAAAAGCAACTTCTATCATACAGTATTCACTTGTCATTTTTATCATCCTTTCTTTATAAAGTTTTTCTGGAATTTCTTACTTCATAATAATCAACAAAATCTTTATGATATATTTCTATCATATCATACTGAATTAATTTTTTGTAGCATTATAAGCTTTCCTTTCTTATAAAGTCATTTTTATCTCTTCATAGGTTGCTTCACACTTTTTTGCGATTGGGTAATCTGTTTTATAATACAGTTTATCGTCGCTTACTAAACACATTTTCATCGGGTCATTTTTATGTATTTGAATAGAGTCAAAGGCAGCATCTGCGTTATACCAGTTACCATCGATACAAACTTGATTCCAAATGTGACCGCCCTCTTCTTTGATACCGCCACCACCTACTACTATACTTTTTACGTTTACAAGGCTTAATGCTTGCATCAATATTTTAGCAAATCCTTCACATACACAAGTCTGATACAGAAGTCCTCCCAACAGATTTTGACTTTCTAACTTTGTATGTTTTATCCCAGCCATATCATACTGAATTCTATTAATAATTCTATCATATACTTTTTTAAATCTATTATAGTCAGTGTCGGATGTTACAATATCCTTTACTAAATATTGTAATTCATTATAAATACTCTCGTATTCTTGGATAGTGTACATGTCATTTGATATGACAGCTTGTTTCTCTATTCTTAAAAAGTCATTCTTATCCAACATAAATTTTTGGGCTACTCTATCTAGATACTCTCTAAAGTAGTTGCTTAAATAACAAATTTGGCCAACCATAATTTGGTGGATGGAAATTACTTTTTGTAGTTCTTTTAATTGGTCTATAGATAGTTCATTCACAGTATCTAGTTCTAGAATGATAAGATATTCTTTCAATTTATTTTTATCATATTTCCATAAATCTTCATAATCTATGATAATTTTTTTTGGTTTTGTTTTAAGTTGCTCTAAGAGTTCTAAATCTTCTTCTTTATTTATTCTTACATAAATGTCTTCTAAATATAAATCTAAAATGTTGGTATGCTTTTTGAAGGCTTCCAATACTTTACTATCTGAAATATATATTTTAAATAAATTGGGATTATATGCTTTTATTTTCTTTAAATCATTTTCAATATTTTTATATTCCTTTTCGTCAGTCGTAATTAGTTCTAAATTATAATGTAGGTAGGTTATATTATAATCGCTTGGATACTCTCCATAATAAGCTTTAAAAAATTCACTTGTTAGTTTTAACATAAGAATCACCTCTCTTACTTCTTATTATATAACAAAAAAACTTGAATTTAAAATTATTCAAGTCATTCTAACTATTTCTGTCTTTTTGTTTAAAATTTCATATTTTTTGGCGTATTTTTTTATTTCTGATATTTTCTTTTTTCTTGTTCTTAAAACTTTTTTTGCCCAGCCAAAAAGTTCTATTAAGCCTTTCATGGTCGGTTTGTAATTATATGGTTCTAGACCTATTTTTTGCTTTATATATCTAGTAATTAATCTTTTATAAATTGTTGGTGCTGACAAGTTTATGTAATAAACGATGTCTGCCTGTTTTATTCCTTCTATAAAGCACTTTCGTCCTACATCTTCTATAATCCATGATGGTTCTCTTAAAATTTTTAAAAATAAGAAATTGATTTCTTCTGAAGTCCTTTTTATATTTCCATGTTCATCGTCCCAGATGACTTTGTCTAATTCATAGCTTTTTATATTTAATTCATGAGCTAACTTCTTCGCTAAAGTTGTTTTACCGCTTCCAACTGGACCGATTATATAAATTTTTTGGTACATTTTAGTTCACTCTTTCCGTTATTTGTTTTTTGATGTAACGAATATCTTCAATAGATTTATCAATATTGAAATGCCCATTCCCGACTGGATAAAATACGGCATAGCATGGATACTTCTTACCAGCAATGTCTTTTACAAATTCTTTTTTGCGTACTTGTGATACGGAAATACTCTGATTTAAGAAAATAGAACTTACTTGATTGCCAAGTAAAATAATAACTTTAGGATTTATGATAGATATTTCTTGTTCTAGGAGATGTACATAATTTTGAAATACTTTATCGAGAAGTGGTCTTGCATCTACTTGGGTACATTTTCCTAAGTTCGTAATAAAATATTTATGTTTTTTGACATTTTCATAAACAACTTCTGCAAACTCTTCTGTCCAATCTGGCCCTTTAATCTTACGAATTTCTTCGTATATTTCTTGATCTAACAGACCAACTGCATAAAATAAATCCCAAATATTTTTGGTACCAATCCATGGTGCTTTTAAGCCTTGCCAACTTTTTTTGGACGCGATATTACGACCAGTTGGATTCATAAATACAAAGCAAATCTCTGGGTTTTGTTCACAGCCACCAAAATAAATGGAGTCTAGTTCTTTGGCTCCATATTTTTGTTGTAACGCATCATATTCTTTTTTTAATTCTTCTAACTTCATTTTTTTCTCCTATGTTAATTTTCAACAGTACCAAACTCTTTAAAAGGCCAAATAATAAAATTAGTTGTTCCTTCAATGTCTTTTTGGTTCACGGCTCCAAAAACACGACTGTCTAAAGAAATTTCACGATTATCTCCTAAAAGGAAGTATTCATTTTCTTTTAAAGTTACAGGTTCAAAGTCGCTGGTTTCTCCATAGCCATAATTATCTTCTATTAGGCTACCATTTATATATATTTTTCCATCTTCACAAGAAATTGTTTCACCAGGAAGGCCAAACACTCTTTTTATTACAACATCCTCTTCGCCAGATACTTCAATATCTGCGACGACAATATCATATCTTTCCACCTCTCCTAATTTCCATAGAATCATAATTTCGTCACCTTGTAAGGTATCATACATGCTTAGACCGTGAACTTTTATTGGAGTAACAATAAAGGTGCGTAAGAGTAACACCACAATGAGAATCATTATATATGGTAAACATTCTTTTAATAGTTTCAATTTCATCACCTCATTCATTGTATCACGAGAAAGAAAAAAAACAAAGGAGTTTCTTCCTTTGCTTTGTGTACTAATTTCTTTCTTTAACTTTATATTCTTTACGCATTCCTTTGATAAAGTTAAGTTTCGCACGACGAACTTTACCTTTACGAACTACAGTAATTTTGTCAATTGTTGGAGCATTTACTGGGAAAATACGAGTGACACCAACACCTCCAGATTTTTTACGAACTGTGAATGTTTCTGAAACAGAACCACCTTTTTTCGCAATTACTAATCCTTCGAATGCTTGGATACGTTCTTTTTTTCCTTCTTTTACCCAAACGTCAACACGTACTGTGTCTCCTACACGAAATTCAGGAATGTCTTTACGAATATGTTTTGCGTTAATTTTGTCTACTAAATTAGCCATATTCTTCTTCCTTTCTATACACTATTACATATCATCATAAATAAATATTCAGCGGATAATACATCACTTTTTTATCAAAAGCACTGATATTATAGCACATTCTATAAATTATATGCAAGAGTTTTTAAAAAGAAAAGCTCGATATTTTACTATTTTACTAAGTCCGGTTTTTTACTATCTCCTTTTATGATATGAATTATTTCTCTTACCTCTATTTTTCTTTTTTCTATAAG
>DVHP01000067.1 GCA_018711945.1 Candidatus Ventrenecus avicola | reverse complement strand
TTCATAGTACACACCCATTCTATATTGATTGTACTATGAAGAACCCCCCCCCCCGTCAAGAAATTTCAAAAATTTTTTCTAAAATTATAGATAAGCACAATAAAATAATTTAAAAAAACAAAAATCTGCAAATTAGTCAAAGAGAAAAATAGCTATCAATCATCAAATAGCTATTTTTAATCACATTGTATTTTATAAATTCATAATGTCTTTTTGATTTAACTTTGTTGCCTTCATAATATCTTGAACACTGAAATTTAAATCTAATAAATTCTTAGCAATAGCAAGTCTTTCTTCTTGTTTTCCTTTACTTTGTCCATTATCATATCCTGAATCATATCCCGTTTCATAAGCGTCTTGTTTATCTGATTCATGCGCTTCATCAATATCATAATATATGGCAAAATCTTCATCAGCTATTAATTCTTTTGTTTTATTTATGATTTTCATATATTCCTCATCTCCTTCATATTTTTCTACTAATTCTTCGATGGTTAGATTTTCTTTTAATAATGTTCCAAACTTTCTTACTTCCTTATCTATATTATAGTTGGTGTTTGTTATATTTGCAAGAATAACATGGTAAGATGTATAAAGTTTGTGTTCTGATGTGTGATGGTCAAGAGATTCAAATTTTAATATCGGTTCTTTTCTTGAAAATGAATTAAAATTATCAATATTTACTAATATGATTTTAGGATAAAAGACTGGCTTTGGATGAATCTTAGATAATAAAATCGAATAAGCATACGTTGCATTCTTTTCAAATAAATGTTTGGCATAGGAGCGATTGAATTCGACAATGATATAAGTATCTTCCGATACTTTGATAATTACATCACTCGTTTTGCCTTTTTCTTCCATATTTCTTTTTGGAATTTCTCCTCCCATAAACACAGACCTAGCAATGACATTACTTGGAATATGAGTCACACCACTCAAAAACTTACTTACAGTAGTTCGAAGTTCTTTACTTCGGAATATACTTTTCGCCATCGCGTCATTCATAAAATGAATTATTTTGGTTTCCACTTGTTCTTCAATTGTTGTATTCATATTTTTTCCTCCATGGCTATCTATTGTAAGGGGAAGTTTTACAAAATGCAACGAAAGATTTTGACAACTTTTGTCGAAAAATATAGCAACTTACTAAAAGTTTTATTATTTTATTTTTCTTCAAAAATATAATCATTCTCTTCTTTGCGAACAATAGAGTCATGACTATAATAAAGCTTTGTAACAGGATTTACTTCTTCTTTTGCATATCCTAGTGAGATTAATTCTCCGAGTGTTATTTCATCATTTTGACATACATCATCAAATTGACAAGCTTGAAATCCTTCAGTAATTCTTTTTTCTACTACCGTGATACTACGATTTAGGGAATCTGTTCTTACTTTCCATAGTGTCCCGCCAACTAGTAAAATTAAAATTAGTAAAGTAGTAATGATTATTACATTTCGATTATTTAGAATTCTTGCCATAATAGTCCTCTATAAATTTTTCTCTAAATTCTAGTAGTTTATCTTCTCGAATCGCGTCTCTTATTTCTTCCATTAAATGCACTAAATAACGAATATTATGAATAGATAATAGTCTTTGACCAAACGTTTCTTCGGCGTTGATTAAATGTTTGATATACGCCTTGGTATAATGTTTGCACGCATAGCAATCACACGAATCACTAATTGGTGTAAAGTCTTTCTTGTACTTGGCGTTCTTTAAATTGATTTTTCCGTATTTAGTGAGAGCATGACCGTGTCTTGCAAGACGCGTTGGAGAGACACAGTCGAATAAATCAATTCCACGAATCACACCTTCTACTAAGTCGATTGGTTCCCCTATTCCCATCGCATAACGCATTTTATCGGTTGGTAAATATTTGGTGGAATACTCGAATGCTTTGTACATATCTTCTTTGGACTCATGATCGTTTGCGACTCCGCCAATGGAATAACCATCAAAGCCAATTTCTACTAAACTTTCGGCGCTTAGTTTTCTTAAGTCTTCATGAGCGCCACCTTGAACAATTCCAAATAGTAGTTGATTGTTTCCTTTGAATACGTCTTTGCCTCGTTTTGCCCAACGAAGAGTTCTTTCTACACTTTGCTTTAAGTAGTCATAGGACGCACTGGCAGGAGGACATTCATCAAAACTCATGACAATATCGCTCCCTAAATTTTCTTGAATTTGAATACTTTTTTCGGGTGTTAAAAATAATTTGTCTCCATTATATTGATTTTTGAAATGCACGCCTTCTTCTGTAATATCTTTTGGTTTAGCTAAAGAAAATACTTGAAATCCTCCAGAATCGGTTAGAATCGGCCCATCATAATTCATGAATTTATGAAGTCCACCGGCATCACGAATGATTTCATCACCTGGTCTTAGCCATAAGTGATAGGTATTTGCTAAAATAATTCCTGCTTTTGTATCTTTCACTTCTTCCGGGCTTAATGTTTTTACCGTTGCTTGTGTCCCAACCGGCATGAACATTGGAGTTTCATATGTTTTCCCGTTATATATTATTTTCCCTAAACGTGCCTTTGTATTTTTTTCTTTTTTTTGTATTTGAAATTCTAACATATTCAGTTACACCATCACTCTCATTACTTTTTAATTGAGTCCTTTCTACTTTTATTTTTCACTTATAGTTTCTATAGTAAGTTTGTTTATCTTTTCCAACTTTGGGTTAATCGAATATCATCCAGATGTTGATATAATAATTTTTGCGTATCAGCAAAATCTGGATTCCGATTAATAATTGCTTCAATATTTAAATCTCTTAAATTTGGGTTTGCACTGCGATAATTTACCGGATTAGTACTATATACCATCACAGGAAAAAATGAAACATCATGATAAAACTTTTGATTAAATATCTCTTTTTGGGATTCTAACATCTCTATTTGGTAATCGCTTAAGTTTTCATTCAGAAATAGCATGCATGAATATTTTCCGCCAATTTTTATTCCAGAATTCATTCCTACAGATATACCATTTTCTACCAATGTTAGGGCGTAATCAAGATGACCCCTCTCCCTGCCTTTATGATTCAAATTATGCGACTCGACAAAGTTTTCTAAAAATTCTCTGTACTCTTTCTGTGTTCCATCATATTCTAACGAATATACTTTTTCATCTAAGTTATTCTCAGGATTTTTTGCGTTAGGTATTACCCATACTAAATATTTACTAAAATCGTTCATAATCTTTTCCTTTCAATAAACATTGCATCTCCAAAAGAGAAAAAGCGATATTTTTCTTTGACAGCCTCTTCATAGGCATGAAGGATTTTTTCTTTTGTGGAAAATGCACTGACAAGCATAATTAATGTACTCTTTGGTAAGTGGAAATTCGTGATTAAACAGTCTATTGCTTGAAATTCGAATCCTGGATAAATAAAGATATCTGTATTGCCGTGACAAGCTTTAAATTTATGATATTTATGCATGATGGTTTCTAGAGTTCTTGTAGAAGTCGTGCCAACCGCGATGATTCTTCGATGTTCTTTTTTAGCGAGATTTAGAATATCTGCAGTCTCTTCGCTCATTTGGTAAAACTCGCTATGCATATGATGTTTGGTGACATCTTCGACTTCTACCGGTCTAAAGGTCCCCAAGCCAACATGTAAAGTGACATTTGTAATGATGACACCTTTTTGTTTTAATTTTTCTAATAATTCTTTTGTGAAATGCAAGCCTGCCGTTGGAGCTGCAGCACTTCCTAAGACTTTCGCGTATACTGTTTGATAACGATTTTTATCTTCTAGCTTTTCATGAATATACGGTGGAAGTGGCATTTCTCCTAATTTATCTAAAATCTCTAGGAATATTCCTTGATAGGTAAATTTCACATGGACAATGCCTTCCTCTTTTTTTTCTATCACAGTAGCTTCTAACAAGCCATCACCAAAGGAAATTTTTGTTCCAACATGTAGTCTTTTAAACGGTCTAGATAGACACTCCCACTCGTCTTGACCTAACTCTTTTAATAGGAGAAGCTCAATGACGGCATGAGTTTCTTCTTTCTCGCCAATGAGTCTTGCTGGTATTACTTTGGTATCATTAATTACTAAAACATCGCCAGGAACAAGATACTCTAAAATGTCTGTAAAATGTTTATGCTCTGTTTCTCCTGTATCCCGATCCATGACTAATAGCCTACTTTCTTCTCTATTTTTTAGAGGAGTTTGGGCGATTAATTCTTCTGGTAAATCATAATTAAAATCTTCTGTACTCATTTAGTTCACCTACTTTTTCATATTGTAATTTTCTACTATAATCTTTAGCGTCATATTCTTCTAATTCTCTTTCGATAGACTTTAAAAAAATGGGATATGTATACCGATTATTTAACAAGCTTTGCATAAATAAGTTTTGCTGTTGTGTCATATTCTTCTTACGATAAATGCACCTTGTTAAAATCATTGGTCCTTGCCTATCTGCCTGAAACCGTAACAAAGGGTAATATCTTTGAACAAAAGAGCTTAAATCGTAAGGATAGCTTAAATATTCTTAGCAAACATCTGGACCGGAAATAAAAAGATTGTTCGCAATTTGTTGAAACAATTGCATTGGCCGACCATATCTTTAGGAAGAAGATGATTGCAATTTCCATCGATCAAACAATCGTGAAAAGTGGAAGAATCCATAGACATGGGATACTTATTTAATGTAATGTCATCGCCCATTCCAAAAGAAAAACCGTTTGATAGTTTTACTCCATTTTTATCGCATGAATAAAAGTGACTGTCTTCGCCTTTTATAAACGTTCCTTTTTCTAACTCAGGGTTCATTACGATATAACCGAGATACCCCACACTTTCATGACAATATTCTGTCACAATTTTTTGGCACATCGTCTCTAATTCATAATATTTACATGGATAAACTATTTGATCCTTTATTAATCCACTTTCTAAGGTTTTCATACTAATCCTCTATTCCTAAAACTCGTTTTATTTCACGATATGCATCTTCAAAAGAGTCCATCGGTATATCAAACACTTTTATGTGTTCTTGCTTTTTTAATTCATCACTAATGTTTTGATAAATCGTTTGCAATTTTATACTGTTATCTTTATTCATAGCATAATATGCATGATGAAGTCGTGAAGTTAATCGTTCTTGAAATAAATCTGTGTTTTCTAAATATAAATTTAGATAATAGATATCGTAAGGCAAAGAATTTAGTTTGTCTATAAATTTTTTATATGCTTCATGAAAGGAATAGACTTTATCTTTCATGTTACTCATTGCTTCTTCTGTCATGAAAAAGGAATCAAAAAGTAAAGTCATGTTCATGTTAGCCATATTTTCAATATAAGAAAATAACGCTTCATACATTGAAATACTTTTGCTAAGACCTTCCTTTGTTTTATCGGGCTGGCCAGATAAACGATATAGGTTACAGCATTCTAAGTTATTTCTAATATAATCGGTTAAATATGTTTTCCCAACCCCGTGAGGACCCACGACAATAATTAATTTTGGCTTATTTTTCAAATGTATCCCTCCTCATGATATTTTCGTTTCTAATTCTTCTTTCAAAAAATT
>DVHP01000066.1 GCA_018711945.1 Candidatus Ventrenecus avicola | reverse complement strand
TCAAGCTATAATGTCGATATTTATGGCGACAAAGAAGATATTGATAGAATTACTAGTGTTCCGGTAACAATTGATATTGATGGCCGTGGAAATGGTGGTGCACAGACTTATACAGCAACGATTAGCAAACCAACTGGCGTTCGTTCTATCAGTGAGGATGAAGTGAAAATTGTTGTAACATTTGGCGAAGAAAGACAAAAAACAATCGAAATTTCAAATATTAGAGCGAACAACCTTGGTAGTGGACTTACTGTCAATAGAACAGATGCAAATCCTATTTCTGTTCAAGTAGTAGGTGTACAATCTGTAATCGATTCTATTACTGCCGAAAATATATCAGCATACATTGACTTATCAGGCTATAGTGCTGGAACATATAACGTCGATGTGAAAATCGATTCCACAGACCCAAGAGTAAAATATGTCGTATCAAGCCAAGTTGGTGTCGTCATCACAAATAGTTAAAAGTAGCTCTAGGCTACTTTTTTTCTAAAAGAAAGAAGGAAGAACATGTTAAAAGATTATGAAATAGCAAAACAAAATAAAATGGAAAATATAGAAAGTATTGCAAAAAAAATGAATTTATCAAAAGAAGAAATAGAGATGTATGGAGACTACAAGGCCAAGATGAAACATCCTTTGACTCAAAAACAAAAAGGAAAACTAATTCTCGTGACATCGATTAATCCTACACCTTATGGTGAAGGGAAAACAACGGTAGCTATTGGGCTCTATGATGCATTAAGGTCTAAAAATATTAATGCCATGTTAACTCTTCGAGAACCTTCACTAGGACCAGTCTTTGGGGTAAAAGGTGGAGCAACCGGAGGTGGTTATGCCCAAGTAGTGCCGATGGAAGAGATTAACCTCCATTTTAATGGAGACTTCCATGCCATTACAAGTGCCAACAATCTAATATGTGCGATGATTGATAACACCCTTTATCATGGAAATACGCTAAACTTAAATCCGGACGAGATATATTTTACGAGAACCATAGATTTAAACGATCGAGCACTAAGAAACATTACGATCAACGATTCCAAATATCAAAGGAAAGAAAAATTTACGATCACTGCTGCCTGTGAAATTATGAGCACGGTTTGTATGGCAAAAGATATGAGTGATTTAAGAGATAGACTAAACAACTTAATTATTGGAAAAAATAAAGAGGAAAAATACGTTTTTGTAAGAGATTTAAATATCACGGGGTCCCTCCTAGCTCTTTTAAAAAACGCGATAAAACCAAATATCGTCCAAACAATAGAGAAAAATCCAGTCCTAGTCCATGGTGGACCTTTTGCAAATATTACGCCTGGTTGTAACACGGTTGCAGCCCTAAATCATGCCCTAGCAATTTCAGACATCGTCATTACAGAAGCTGGGTTTGGGTTTGACCTTGGAGGATTTAAATTCCTAGATATTGTGAGCCGTATGAATCATTTTAATGTGAGTGGTATTGTCTTAGTCGTGACTCTAAAAGCTTTAAAACATCATGGCAAAGAAAAAAATACACCACTAGAACAACTAAAAGAAGGTTTAAAAAATTTAGATGCCCACATGGAAAACTTAAATTTAACAGAAGTGCCTTACATTATAACATTAAATAAATATAGTGATGACACTGAAGAAGAAATCGAGACTTTAAAAAATTACGTAGATCAAAAAGGAATTTCTTTTGTGATAAATAACGTATTTGAATTAGGTAGCAAAGGCGCTATGGATTTAGCTATGGAAGTATTAAAGTTAGATGGTAAGAAAATACACTATTTTTATAATTTAACAGATTCATTAGAAGAAAAAATAGAGAAAGTATGTAAAAAATTACTTCATGCTAGTACTATAAATTATAGTGAAATTGCCAAAAAGAAACTAGAAGATATCGATAGCCATTTTAAAAATCTACCAATTTGTATTGCTAAAACTCAGTATTCCATAAGTGACCAAAAAGACCTACTTGGAAACCCTAGAGACTACACAGTAACAATAAAAGATTTAAGAGTCTATAATGGCGCTGGATTTATCACCGTGTATTTAGGAGACATTATGACAATGCCAGGATTACCAATCCATCCTGCAGCGGAACTTATTGATGTGGATAACGACACAGTTGTGAACATTTTTTAAGGAGTTTTGTATGATAGAGTATGAAAAAGTAAATCAACTTTTGTATAAATTAACCCATAGTTCAGAAATAGAGCAAGAAATCAACAACTTAAATGTAATAAAATATTTAGCCCAAATGATTCTAGAAAATACTCCGATACAGAGAATTCAAAACCAACCTACTTTTGTACCATTGCAAGAATCATTACAAACTGCGACAGATTTCTTTCATGAATTCAATCAAGACTACGAATATATATTTCAAAATTTTTTGCAAGAAAAAAATACTTATCAAGGGTATGAGGATATTGGCATACGTTTTTTTAAGATACGAAAAGAAGGCGAAGCACTAGAGGTAAATGGTCAATCACAAACAAATAACAGTATGCTATTTTTTGAAGGAAATATTCGCATTGATTATAGCGAAGAACCAATGGATATCTATAGTATTGTTCATGAATCGGTTCATAAGTTGAGTTTAGCAAAAGGTTCATGGACAAATTTTCAAAATTTATTTTATGAGGTTCCTTCTCTTACCAGCGAACTTTTATTAACAGATTACTTACTAGACGCAAAAAAATATCCAGAAAATGAAATAAAAATTTTAAAAAATAATCGGTTACAAAGTCTTATGACATATGCAGCCTATGACATGTGTTTCATCACATTATTAGAAATTCATCAAAAAAAAGGCGTTGTAAATGAAGAGCTCATAAAAACGCATATAAGTAATTTGGCTTCCAATTCTATAACAACCAGGATTTTTTCACAATGTATGAATGCATTTTTACAAAGTATACTATCAGAAAGACTACTATTATTTGATGCAGAAAGATATATAGTCGGCCTAACACTCGCATGTTACATGCACCAAAAAATTATGGATAATCCCGATAAAAAAGAAAAATTATTTCAATTAATTCATTTATTAGGAGAACCAAATTATCTTGAAAAAGAAACCTTCCTAAAAGCCGAACAATTAGATATTCCTATTATTAAGGATGGTCAACTCTATATAGATGATCAGGTATTACAAAATCTATATCATAGTTATGGAAAAGAAATAAGTAGCATTGCAGAAATAAAAAAGAAAGAAACAAGAACTCCATAAAAAATCTCTCCCAAAAAGGAGAGCTTTTTCTATTCGAATGGGTGTGAATCAATGTGATGGAATAAAATACCAATACAAACAAGCCCACTGATACCCACCAAAGAGTAAATAACTTTTGTCATAATAGAACCAGCTTCAAAGATAGATTCTACTAAATTAAAGTCTAATAGTCCAATTAAACCCCAATTGATGGCCCCAATTATGACTAAAACTAAGCACACTTTGTATAAAATTTCCATTTTTACCATCCTTTCATTACTAGTATGAGAAAAAAATAGAAAAGTTATTCATAAAAAAAGAAAATAAAAAATATAGTGTAATAGAAAAGGAATGTGGTGATATTGAAAAAAATAATAGGACTCACCCTTGCCATACTATTACTCGTAACAGGGTGTGGGGAAAAAAGTGGTGAAGATGTAGTAAAAAGTGTGTCTGATAAGGTAAGTGAATCCTCAAGTTATAACTTGAAAGGAAATATGGAAATTTATACCAACGAAGAAACATTTACTTATAGTATTGAAGTAGATTTCCTAAAAGACAACTTCTACAAAGTCAAAATGGTAAATCAAACGAACAACCATGAACAAATCATTTTACGAAACAGTGATGCAGTTTATGTAATCACACCATCATTAAACAAAAGCTTTAAATTCCAAAGTGAATGGCCAGAAAATTCATCTCAAGCCTACATACTAGCGTCCATACTAAGTGATATTAATAATGACTCATCTAAAACAATCGAAGAAGTAGATGGTTCATACGTAGTAAAATCAGTGGTAAACTATCCAAACAATCCAGACTTAGCTTATCAAAAAACAACAATGGATAAAGATGGCAACTTAAAGAAAAATGAGATTTATAATGACAAAGACGAGTTAAAAATGAAAGTAACATTTACAAGCATTGATTACAAAGCAAGTCTAAAAGAAGAAGATTTCGTATTAGAACAATATATTACTGAAGATACAGAAGAGAATACAGATACTAAAGAACAGACAAATACAGACACCGAAGAGAACACACCAAACAATCAAGAAAACAATAATACAACAGAAGATAAAAGTGAAACCGATTGCGAAGGAGAAGCCTGCAAAGAAGAAGAAACGGAGAATGGAGCTTGTGAAGGAGACGCATGTACAGAAGAAACTGGTTCCATTGAAAACATCTTATATCCTCTATATGTTCCAAGCAACACTTACTTATCAAGCAGCGATAAAGTAAATACAGATGTAGGGGACAGAATTATTTTAACATTTGCCGGCGACAAAAACTTCGTGTTAGTAGAAGAAGCGGCGACAGTTGCAGAAGAATTTGAAATTATCCCAGTGTATGGTGATCCATTAATTGTAAATGATACCATTGGTGCTTTAGGAGCAAATTCCTTATCATGGACAAAAGATAACATAAGCTATTACCTAACTGGTACGGACCTTTCTACTGAAGAACTACTAACCATTGGCGAAAGCATTGGCTATAACAATCAAACAGTAAGTCTAGAAAAATAAACAAATAGTATGAATAAATAAAATTTTCACAAAATAAATAAGAGGTGTCATTATGGAACTATTATTTATATGCGTGAAGATTTTTTTTGCAAGAATTTTAGATGTCACGATTTCCACATTCAGGCAAAACATCATGTTAAAGGGAAAGATTGTAATTAGTACTATTCTAGCATTTTTCGAAATTTTCATTTGGTTTTTAGTAGCAAGAGAAGCACTAGTCATTGCAATAGATAGTATTTTTATTCCCATATCATATAGTTTAGGGTATGCCACAGGTACTTTAATAGGCGCCACATTATCCAAAAAACTAATCAAAGGAGTCATCGGAGTCCAAATTATAACGGATGAAGACAAAAAAGAACTCATCAATGCCCTAAAAATAAGAGGATATAGTATTAGTATTCTTCATTTAGAAAGTGGTTTTAATAGTGAACCGAAGGTAATGATATTCATTGAAGTCAACCGTAGAAGTTTCAAAAAATTAGAAAAACTCATTTACAAAAACGATCCCGATGCCTTCGTTGTAATTAGTGACACCAAAAGAGTTTATAACGGTACTGTAAAATAAGTTGCCTGGAAAAAAATTGCAATTTAAAAAAACTTTATGTATAATGTTTACAGGTGATTATGATGGCAAAAGAAAAAATGACATATAAAACAGAAGAACAAAAAGAAATCGTAAAATTTATTGTAGTGCTCGTGATAGTAATTGCTTTAATCGTAGCAGTGTTCTTTCTAAGTAAAGTACTAATAAAACAAGAAGCAGAACCCACAACATACCAAGCTGGAGAAATTGCAACCAATATTGCAATCGTTGGAACATTACTAAATCAACCAGAAACAGATTACTACGTATTAGCCTATGATACCAATGGTACCAATGCATCTGCGTACGTAACTTATGCAGAGTATTACACATCAAGCAAAGAAAATCCTATTAAGATTTATTATTTAGATTTATCAAGTGCCTTTAATAAAGATTATTATGTGACAGAAAACAGTAATCCGAAAGCAACAACGATTAAAGATTTAAAGATGTTAGATGGAACATTAATTAGAGTAAGAAATGGTAAAATTACAGAATACACAGAAGGAATATCAAATATTGCTGAAAAACTAAAAGTAGAGGAGTAAGTAGCAAGATCTCCTCTTTTCATTTTCAAAAAAATATGATAACATTAATTAGAAAATAGGTGATAGTTTGAAAAAAGAATACAATTTTAGCATTAAATCTACCATATGCATAGTGATAGTAACTTCCATTGTGACTAGTATAGTAACAGGCTTAATTTTATATAACAATAGCAAAATTTTAATCGGTAGTTCCAACCTCCAAACAGATACAGCTCTTCAAGAATTTTTACAAGTGTATTATGATCTAGAGGATGATTACTATACCAATATCGATAAAACAGAAATGATTGATCAAGCCATTGCTGCTATGTTAGATTATTTAGGAGAAGACTATTCTACTTATATGAACCAAGATGAAACGGCAGACTTAGAAAATCATTTAAGTGGACAATATGTTGGAATAGGGATATCCATAACCAACGGAAATCAAATCATCAAAGTATATCAAGATACACCGGCGGATCGTGCAGGGTTACAGGAAAATGATATCATAACAAATATTAATGGAACATCGACGGAAGGGTTGAGTCAAAGTGCAGTCTCTGCTTTAATTAGTAAGACCAGTGAGAATACGATTATGATAAATCGCAGTGGCGCTACTTATACTTACAAATTGACTGCGGAAACGATAAACAGTCCATTATTATCAGAGATTTATGAAGAAAATTCAAAACGAATCGGTTATATTTATATAGATTCTTTTACAAATACGGTAGAAACAGAATTTGCGAAAGCTCTAAAAGAAATAGAAGAAAAAGGAATAGATAGCTTAATCATTGATGTTCGAGGAAACACGGGAGGTTATTTAAAAGGAGCGACTGCTATATCAAGCCAATTTTTAGAAAAAGGCAAAACAATTTATAGTTTAGAAGGCAAAGACTCTACAGATGTCTATGTAGATGAAACCGATGAAAATAGAAATTATCCCGTAGTAGTATTAATAAATGATGGTACAGCTAGCGCAAGCGAAGTTCTAGCCTCTGCCCTAAAAGAAAGTTACGGCGCAACTCTAGTTGGAACGTTATCCTATGGAAAAGGAAAGGTTCAGCTTACAAAAAATTTAGAAGATGGTAGCATGGTAAAATACACCACGGCTCGTTGGCTAACTCCGAATGGAGAATGCATTGATGAATTAGGGTTAGAGCCGGACTATTTAGTAGATCTAGAACAGCAAGAAGATGGGACCTATATAGATACTCAATTACAGAAAGCCAAAGAATTACTAAGCCAGTAATTCTTTTTTCTTTATAAAATAAAATTTTTTTTGTATAATAAGTGCAGGAGAGAGAAGTCTATGAATTTAAAAAAAGGAGACAAATTAAAAATAGAATGTTATAAACACAATGGGTACTTAGACAGAACAAGTGATGAAGCTACAGTACTCTATAATGATGAAGAAGTTTTAATTGTAGCGAATAATCATACAACATTAACAGAACATAATGGCGAAAGTCATACAACCAATGAACCAGCTGTATTATTCTTTTTCAAACATAAATGGTTCAATGTAATAGGACAATTAAAAAAGAAAGGATTATTTTACTATTGTAACATTGCAACACCATTTATAATCGATAGCAATACCATTAAATATATTGATTACGATTTAGATTTAAGAGTATTTCCAGATAAAAGCTTTAAAGTGCTAGATAGAAAAGAATATCGCTACCATAAAAAAATAATGAAATATAGTAAAGAACTAGAATATATTATTGAATGTGCTTTAACAGAACTAATAGAATTAAAGAAAAAAGAAGCAGGTCCCTTTCAAGAAAATCTTGTAGAAAGATATTATCTTATATATAAAGAAATGGAAGAGAGTATTTAAAATAAGTTGATAGATAAGAAAAAAATTTCACATTAGCTCCGTAATACTTGATGGAATAATAGAAAACTAATGAAAGATTTAAAGGCGTTTTAAAGGAAAAAACGGCTTTTTTTTAACAAAATGTTAGTATTTACAGCCTAAAAAAAGAAAAAACAATAAAATATGTGAATAAGTGGCAAAAGTTGTTAATAACTTTTGCCGTTTTTTC